>NZ_JARUXD010000021.1:0-49077 GCF_030433875.1 Curtobacterium sp. PsM8
CCCCCCCTCATTTTTTATCCTCGCACACGACCGCCACCGTGATTTTGGGGTTGGGCTGGTGGGCGCGTTTTTTTTATTAAGCGTGTGCGCCCCGCGGGCACCGGGCCTCCCGTCCGTCGTGGGCCGGGCCCGTCGGGCGGGGCCCGTCGGGCGTCGGGACACGCCCGGGGGCTGACGCCGAGGGGTCACGAAGTGTCGTTCTGGAGGCGTGGGACACGCCCGGGGCCTGGCGCCGAGGGGTCACGAAGTGTCGTTCTGGAGGTGCGGGACCGACAGTTCGTGACCACTCGGCGGAGGTGAGCGGGGTGTCGTGACCGGTCGGGGCAGGCCGGCGGGACCCGGCACGTCTACCCGGCGCAGCTACCCGCAGGACCACAGCTACCCGGCGATGTTGGCCGTCACCGCGTCGATGTAGGCTGCGCGCTCCTCGCGGGAACTCGGGCGACCCGGCACGCCCGGGCGCTCCTCCCACGGCAGCGGCCCGGACTCGTGGCGGTACTCGATGCCGAGCGCGTCGAGGCGTGCCAGGTGCTCGGTCAGGCGCTCCCGGAAGTCCGCGACGTCGCGCGGGCCGGCGACGTCCGCCGACCAGAGCGCCTCGGACAGGGCGACCACGCGCGGGAACAGCTGGTAGTCGAGCCGTCGGACGGTGTCCACGTGCTCGGTCCACATGTTCGCCTGCCCGCCGACCACGTGCGCCCGCTCGGCCTCGGTCAGGGACTCGGGCACCGGGTCGAACGCGTAGACGTCGTCGACGGTGAGCACGATCGACACCGGGATCGGCTCGTTCGGCAGGTCGCTCTGCCGGTAGTCGAGGTACACCTGGTCGTCCGGGGTCGAGATGACGTCGTGCCCCCGACGGGCCGCCGTGACCGCACCGCGCATGCCGCGCCAGGACACCACGGTCGCGGACTGGGAGAGCGTGCCGCCCTCGAGGATCTCGTCCCACCCGAACGCCCGGCGTCCGTGCGACTCGATGTGGGCCGCGAGCTGGCCGACGATCCAGGCCTGCAGCTGCTCCTCGTCCTCGAGCCCGAGTTGCCGGATCCGCTCCTGCGTGCGCGGGTCGTCCTCCCACTGGTCCTTCGGGCACTCGTCGCCGCCGAGACCGATGTACGCGGACGGGAACAGCGCGATGACCTCGTCGAGCACGTCCTTGAAGAACTGCACCGTGCTGTCGTCGGCGTTGAGGACGTCGTGCGCGATGCCCCACTCCGTCCAGACCCCGACCCGACGCTCAGGGTGCACGCCGAGCTCCGGGTAGGCGGCGAGGGCGGCGCGAACGTGTCCGGGCGTCTCGATCTCCGGCACGACGGTCACGAAGCGGTCCTCGGCGTAGGCGACGATCTCGCGGATGTCGTCCTGCGTGTAGAAGCCACCGTGCGGGCGGCCGTCGTACCCGGCGACCTGCAGCACCCCGTCGGCGTCGGGGACGTGGGCGCCGACCTGGGACTCGCGGCGCCAGGAGCCGACCTCGGTCAGGCGCGGGTACTTCGTGATCTCGATGCGCCAGCCCTGGTCCTCGGTGAGGTGGAAGTGCAGGCGGTTGATCCGGTGTGCCGCGAGCTGGTCGATGACGCGCAGGACCTCGGCCTTGGTCCGGAAGTGCCGGGCCACGTCGAGCATCACCCCGCGCCAGGCGAACGCGGGGGCGTCCTCGACGACCGTCGTCGGCAGCGTCCACGCCGCCGTGCGCACCTGCCCGCGGCGGTACACGTCGGCGGGCAGCAGCTGCAGCAGGGCCTGGACACCGTAGAACACACCGGCCGGGCCGCCGCCCTCGACGGTGACCCCGTCCGGCGTGACGGTCAGGCGGAAGGACTCCTCGCGGCTGTCACCCGGCCCGGCGGGCAGGTCCTCCGGCATCGTGGCGATCGTCAGCGCGATCACGGGGGCGTCGGCGTCGTCCGCGCCGAACAGCGGCAACCGCGTGGAGGCTCGGAGCACCTGCTGCAGGTACTGTGCGGTCGACTCGGTGGCGGCCTCGGCGCGGACGCGTGTGCGCTCGTCGATGGTGAAGGTGCCGGACGAGTCGTTCCGGGATCGCGGTCGGGGGATCAGCATGTCGGTTCACCATTCCTCAACGGTCTTTCGTAATGTGGAGATTATGGCGACGCACTCGAGCATGTCAACGATCGGCAGCTCCCCGGCCCTGCTCCGCAGGATGAACTCCCGCGCGGTCCTGGCCGAGCTGTTCCGGGCCGGACCCGACGTCGGGGACCCGGGGCGGGCCTCCCGGACGGTCACCGAACTCGTCGCCGCCGTCGGGCTGACGCGCCCCACGGTCGAGGCCGCGCTGACCGACCTGGTCGCCGAGGGCTGGGTCGAGGAACTCAAGGCCGTCGCCACCCCGAACCGCGCCGGACGCCGCGCCCGCCGGTTCCGCATCGACGCGCGATCCGGACTGGTGCTCGGCATCGACCTCGGCCTGCACGCCGTGGTCGGCGTCCTCGCCGACCTGCACGGCGACCCGGTCGCCCGCACCGAGCAGTTCGCCCCCACCCTGGCCCCGGTCGAGCAGGCCGTGGACGCCGTCCGCGAGGTCGTCGACCGCCTGGTCGGCACCCTGCCGCCCGGACGACTGCTCGCCGTCACCGTCTGCGTCCCCGCGATCATCGACCGCGCCGGCCGCATCGTGCACTCCGTCGCCGCGCCCGAGTGGCAGAGCGGCGGCATCACCGACCGCATCGCCGCGCTGGTCCCCGACGCGGTCACCGTCTTCGAGAACGACGCGAAGGCGGCCGCCCGCGCCGAGGCCGCCTGGGGGCGCCTGCACGGCGTCCGCGACGGCCTGCTCCTGGTGATGGGGCGACAGATCGGTGCGGCCCTGGTGGTCGGCGGCACGGTCGCGCAGGGAGCCCACGGCGCCGCCGGTGAGGTCGGTGGGATCGCCGCGACCGGGTGGCCGGCTGCGGCACGCGCCCTGGAGGCCCGGACCGGCTCCGGCTCGGACCTCCCGTCCGCCGCCGGTGACGGCCGTGCCGCCGTGCGGGCGCTCGCCGCGGACGTCGCCCCCGGGGTCGCGCAGCTCGTCGCCGCGGTGGACCCCGAGGTCGTGGTCGTCGGCGGCGAGGTGCTGCCCGACGGCGAGGAGTTCTGCACCGCCCTGGCCGGTGAACTCGAGCGGACGCCGGGTCTGGGGCTGCCGGGCGCCGCCGGGGTGCCGGTCGTGCCGTCGGGCCTCGGGCGGGACGCGGTGTCGCGCGGAGCGGTGGCGCGGTCCCTGGCGACGGCTCGGGCGGAGCGGCTCGGGCTCGGGGCGGAGCTGCGCACCGGCGTCGTCTAGCGCACCGGAGTCTGTCAGCCCGCTCAGGCAGGCTTGGCGGATGACGACTGCCGTGCCCTCGACCGTCGCCCACACCGGCGTCCTGACCGCATCCTCCGGCTCCGGGGGTGGACCGGACCCCGACATCGGTGGGCTGACCGGCCTGGTGCTGCAGGTCATCGACGCGATGGGGGAGTGGGGCGTCGCCCTGATGCTCTTCATCGAGACGGTGTTCCCGCCGATCCCGTCCGAGGTGATCCTGCCCCTCGCCGGGTTCCTCGGGGGTGCCGGCCGGATGGACCTGACGCTCGTGCTGGTGCTGGCGACCGCCGGGTCGTACCTCGGGGCGCTGGTGCTCTACTGGCTCGGCGCGGTGATCGGCTTCGACCGGACCGTCCGCTGGTTCGGCAAGCTGCCGCTGGTCGACGAGGACGACTTCCGGAAGGCCGCGTCCTGGTTCCACCGGCACGGCAAGAGCGCGGTGTTCTTCGGCCGCCTGGTGCCCGTGGTCCGCAGCCTGATCTCGCTGCCCGCCGGTGCCGACCGGATGCACCTCGGCACGTTCACCCTCTTCACGGTGCTCGGCAGCGGGCTGTGGAACTCGGTCCTGGTCCTCGGTGGTGCGGCCCTCGGCACCCAGTACGAGCGCATCGAGGCCTACACCGACTGGATCGACCGGGCCGTGTACGCGGCGGTCGTCGTCATCGTGGTGGCGTTCGTCGTCCGCCGGGTCCGACGAGGCCGGGCCGCAGCGCGGTCGACCGCGTCGGAGTAGCGGACCGACCGCGTCGCGGGAAGGGGCCCTACGCCTTCGTCAGCGCCGACTCCTTGTGGGCGGCCTGCTTGCCGGACTTCTCCGACTCGATGATCCAGTACGGGTCGTCGTCGGTCGGCTTGAAGTGCTGACCGTCGAACTCGAAGTCCGCGGTCTTCTTCTCGACGAGCTTGCCCGTCGTCTTCCCCTGGGACGTGTTCCAGTGGACTTCGTCGCCCTTGCGCATCTCGGCCTCCCGCCTCGTCCGGACCGGCTGTCCGGAGCCCGGACGGTACCCGGGCACCCCCGGCAGTCGCCGACACCATCCCGGTTACGCACCGGGGACGCGAAGACGGGTCACATTCGCGTAACCCCGCCTCGGATCGGCAGGCCCGCGCGTACCGTGGCAGAGGAGTCAGACCGCGATCACCGACGCGGTCCCCGAACTCCCAGAGGATCGAACGACACCATGAGCATGGCCATCGGCAGCGCACGAGCGGACACCGTCCTGGCAGGACGCTACCGCCTCGTCAAGCTGATCGGCACGGGCGGCATGGGCTCCGTGTACGAGGCTCGCGACGAGCACACCTACCGCGCGGTCGCCGTGAAGATGTTCGCGACCCCCGAGCGGATGACCACGGCCGACCGGGTCCGCCAGGAGCGCGAGATCCGCCTGCTCAGCATGCTCTCGCACCCCGGCCTGATCCCGCTCTACGACGCCGGCACGCACGACTTCGAGGACGGCCCGCACCGCTACATCGTGATGGAGCTCATCGCCGACGCGACCCTGCTGCGTCGCCTGGCCGAGGGGCCGCTGCACAACTACGAGGTCGCCGACCTCGGCGCACAGCTCGCCGACGCCCTGGCCTACGTGCACTCCCGCGGGATCGTGCACCGCGACGTCAAGCCCGCGAACATCCTGCTGAGCGACGAGGGCGCCTCCGGGTTCGTCCGGACCGTCAAGCTCACCGACTTCGGGGTCGCGCACTTCGTCGACGGCTCACGGCTCACCAACGACGGCACGATCATCGGCACCGCCGCCTACCTGTCCCCGGAGCAGGTCGCCGGCGAACCGATCAGCTACGCCACCGACGTCTACTCGCTCGGCCTGGTGCTGCTCGAGGCGCTGACCGGCGACCAGGAGTACTCCGGCACCGTCATCGAGGCCGCCCTCGCCCGACTGCGTCGCGACCCGCACGTCCCCGACTCGGTGGCGTCCGAGTGGCGGGAGCTGCTCACCCTGATGACGTCCCGCGACCCGGCACGTCGGCCCACGGCTGTCGCCGTCGCGCGTGCCCTCCGGGGCGGGTCGACGCAGGTCACCGGACCGGTGCCGCTGGGGCCCGAACGGGAGGTCCGCCGCAGGGAACACCGCATGCACCGGGCCGCTCACCGGCACGCCCGGCGCGGGACGTTCGACGTGGTGCGGCGTTGGCGCCGACGGAACGTCCTGGCCGCGTCGGCCACGGCGCTCGCCGTCGCCGCTGCCTGCGTCGGCTGCTACGTCGTCGGCGCGTTGCACTGACCAGGACCTGGCCGGACGGTCCGAGCATGGTCGGGCTCGTCCACTGGGGCCGATCAGGCAGGATGGGTGCATGAGCGACCAGCGATGGATCAAGATCTGCGGCCTCTCCACCCCGGAGACGGTCGACGCCGCCGTCGAGGCCGGTGCGGACGCCGTCGGGTTCGTCTTCGCTGCCGGCAGCCCCCGCACCGTCACGGCGGACACCGCGAAGGAGCTCGTCGAGCGCCTGCCGGAGGGCATCGACGCCGTCGGGGTGTTCCGGGACCAGCCGATCGACGAGGTCGTGGGCATCGCCTCGGCCGTCGGGCTCACCACCGTCCAGCTGCACGGCCGCGAGTCCGCCGCCGACTTCGCCCGTGCCCGCGACGCCGGCTTCTTCACGATCCGCGCCCTGGCCGCCGCCGACTACCTGGCCGAGACCGCCGACCAGCGCGCCGCGTTCGACCACGACCTGCTGCTGCTCGACGCGGCCGTCCCCGGCAGCGGACACCTCGTCGACCCGGCGACCCTGACCGGCACCGTCGACGAGGCCTGGATCCTGGCCGGCGGCCTCACCCCGGAGAACGTCGCCGGGCTCGTCCAGCGCCTCGACCCCGACGGCGTCGACGTCTCGAGCGGCGTCGAGTCGGAACGCGCCGTCAAGGACGTCCGCGCGATCCGGGCGTTCGTCGAGGCGGTCCGCAGCATCCCCTGAGGCGGGCGGTCTCTGAGACGCGGGGCGGGCCTCCTGGCCGGGTCCCTGCTCGTCAGGCCGTGCGGAGCGCTCGTCAGGCCTTGCGGAGCGTCGGGATGAGCTCACGGAGGAACGCGTCGGTGTCCTCCCAGCCCTCGACCGCGTGCGTGGGCACGCCCAGGGCCTTGACCGGGTAGTCGTTGCCCTCCGGGTCGAGCCGGTCGCCGACGAACAGCATGTCCGACAGGGCGATGCCGGTCAGCTCGGCGAGGCGCTGCATGCCGTACGCCTTGTCGATGCCCTTGCGGGTGATGTCGATGCTCGTGGAGCCGCCGGATCGGACCTCGAGGTCGGGCAGCTCGGCCTGCACCAGACGACGAAGGTCGTCCTTCTTCGCACCGGTCGGGTCCCAGCGCTTCTTGACGTCCACCGGAGCCGACTGGCCGAGTGCCGAGAACGTGATCTGTGAACCGCGGTCCTCGAGGATCGCGCCCCAGGTCTCGGACTCCCAGTAGCCGGCGGCCTTCGCCTGCGCCTCCACCGCGGCGAGGGCGCGGGCCTTCTCGTCCTCGGTGAGGTCCTCGGCGTACTGCAGGGTCCAGTCCAGTTCCCACGCGTAGTACCGGGTACCGCACGTCGGCATGAGGTGCAGGTCGTCGAGGCGCAGCCCCGGTCGCTTCCGGAGCGGCGTGACGAGCTGCTGCTCGAACTGCTGGAAGTTCCCGCCGCTGATGACGGCGACGGGGACGACCTCGAGCAGGGCCGCGAAGGTCTCGAGCATCTGCGGATCGAGCGGGGACTTCGACGGGGCGAGCGTGTCGTCGAGATCGAAGGCGACGAGGCGAGGTGCAGGCATGCCCTCGATCATGCCAGGCGGCTACTCCTTGACGAGCACGACCTCGTCGAGGGGGATGCGGGTACGCGGGGCGACCTCACGCTCGGCGGCCTTCTCGTCGAGGACCGACGGGTCGGCGACGGTGCCCACCGCGGTGACGGTGAACGGCACGAAGCGCTCGGGCAGGTCGAACGCGGCGGACAGGCCCGCGGCGTCGATGCCGGCCATCTGGTGCACGTGCAGGCCCTCAGCGTGCGCCTGGACGGTCAGCGCCGCGAGCGACTGGCCCAGGTCGTACTCGGCGAAGCGCAGGGGCTCGCCGTCCTCGTTCGTGGTCTCGAGGATCCCGACGACCAGCGCGCTGGCGCGGAACGCCCACGCGGCGTTGAAGCCGAGCAGGTTCTCGGTGACCTTGCGGAACGCGTCCGTGCCACGGCGGGCGGCGACGAAGCGGCGGGGCTGCAGGTTCATCGCGGACGGGGCCCAGCGGGCGGCCTCGAGGACGGCGTCGAGCTGCGCGTCCGTCATCGTCGCGGTCTCGTCGTAGGAGCGCGGGCTCCACCGTTCCTCGAGCAGGGGGACGAGGGGCTGGCTGGAGTCCGTGGAGCGGGAGAGCGTCGTCTGCGTGGTCATGGTTGCCGGAACAACCGCCTGCGCGCGGCTATTTCCGTCCGGGCCTGCGAAGATGGGCAGGATGAGTGGCGTCCTGATCGGCTTCGCGATCATCGCCGCCGTCATCGTCACGGGCTACGGCGTCGGTCGCGCCGGACTCCTCGGACCCCACGCGCAGTTCGTGCTGAGCCGGCTGGCGTTCTTCGTCCTCATGCCGTGCCTGCTGTTCCACACGATCGCCACGGCCGACGTCCGGACGCTGTTCTCCCCGATGCTCGCCGTCTCCGCGATCACCGCGCTGTCCGTCGCCGCCGGCACCGCCCTGGTGTTCGGACTCGTGCTCGGGCGTCCGCTCACCACCACGACCGTCGGAGCGCTCGCCGCCTCGTACTCGAACGCGAACAACATCGGGCTCCCCGTCGCCGTGTACGTGCTCGGGCAGGCGACCGCGGTGGTGCCGGTGATCATGCTGCAGCTCGTCGTGATGGCGCCGATCGCCCTGACCGTCCTCGACGCGGCCACGGCCTCCGGTGGCGGGTGGCGACGCCGCGTGCTCGGGCCGGTGTCGAACCCGCTCATCATCGCGTCGCTGCTCGGCCTGCTCTGCTCGGTCACCGGGGTGCAGCTGCCCGACCCGGTCCTCGAACCCTTCGCCCTGGTGGGCGGCGCCGCGGTCCCCGTCGTGCTGCTCTCGTTCGGGATGAACCTGCACGGCGCCGCACCGCTGCAGGACGCGGCCACCCGGGTCGACGTGCTGCTGGCGAGCGGGGTGAAGCTCCTGGTGATGCCGACGGTCGCGTTCCTGCTCGCCCGGTACGCGTTCGGGTTGGACGCCGAGCACGTGTTCGTCCTGACCGTCCTGGGCGGGCTGCCGGCGGCGCAGAACGTCTTCAACTACGCCCAGCGGTACGGCGCCGCGGTGCCGGTGGCGCGGGACGTGGTGCTGCTCACGACCGTCGGGTCGGTGCCGGTCCTGGTCGGGATCGCGGCGCTGCTGCACCCGTAGACGGGGCTGGCGGGAGGCGCGTGGCGGGGCCGGGGCGCGCCTCCCGTCCGCCTGGCGTGCCGTCGGGTTGCCGCCGGCCGCCTGACGCGCCGTCGGGTTGCCGCCGAGTGGTCACGAAGTGTCGGTCCCGGCCGGCCGGAGCGACAGATCGTGACCGCTCGGCGGAGGTGAGCGGGGTGTCGGGGCGCCGGAAGCGGCGCCGACCGGTCGGAGTCGACCGGGCGCAGTCGAGGCGGCCGGTCGACGCAACGGGAGGCGCGCACCCGGCTGGTGCGCGCCTCCCGTCGCTCGTCGGTGCAGGCCGGTGCACCGCGGTTGCGTCGCGGTCAGCGGCCGCGCTCGGCACCCTCGATGCTGACGGCGGCGCCGTAGTCGAGGTCCACGGACCGGTCCGGGCCGACCGCGATGCCGTCGAGGAGCTGCTCGACCGTAACGGTGTGCACGCCGCCGGCGTTCGGGGCCGGCACGTCGACCGTGAACGCGCCACCCGCTGCCTCGTCGCCTGCGGTGACCGGGTCGCCGACCGGTGCACCGTCGCGGAGCAGCTGGACGGTCGCGCCGGGGACGGCCGTGCCGGTGACCTGCGCGGGGCGGGTGACGTCCTCGTCGAAGCGGTCGGCCACGTCGGCGAGGTCGGCCGCGTCGAGCTGGACGGTGCGCTCCTCCTGGCCGACGATCGAGCTGCCGATGAGCTGTTCGATGACGAGCGTCTGCTCCACCCCGACCGGCAGGTTGCGCAGCGTGGTCGTCCACGTCGAGTCGTCACCCGCGGCACGGGTGGCGACGGAGTCGATCGGTGCGCCGTTGATGGTCACGGTCGCTCCGGGGATCTTCGTGCCGGACAGCGTGATGCTCCGATCGGCGACGTCCGCCACGGGGTCCTCGACGGACCACGAGTCGGAGTAGTCGTCCTCGGCGGCGAGCTGGGCCGCGTCGTCCGACGAGCCGACCACGACACGACCGTCGTCGCCGAGTGCGAGGTACCAGTCGCGGTTCGACCGCGACTGCAGGACGGTGCCGCCGGTCCGCTCGACGGCGGTGAACTGCTGGGCCCGGTCGCTGGTGCGGCAGGTCGAGAGGATGACCCGTCCGTCCAACGCCGCGCTGCTGGCCGGCTGGACGCAGCGGTTGCCGTTCACGACGACCTGCGCGGTCGTGCCGGTCTTCGGGAGCGCCCACGAGAGCGTCTTGGCCGTGGCCTGCTCAGTCGGCTTCGAGTCCCACGTGATCTCCTGCAGGAGACCCTCGCCGGAGCGGACGGGCTCGAGCGCGACCGCTTCGCCGGCCGTGGCGCTCGTGAAGAGGGCGCGGCCACCGCGGAGGTCCTTGTCCTCGACGATGGGCCAGACCAGTGTGGGGTCGGTCGGTCCGACAGGAGGCGCACCAGCCTGCTGCGGGGTCGCGGCGATCTCGTCGTTGTCGACCGCGATGAAGACCGTGGCGATGGAGAACTCGCCGGCGAACGAGAGCCCGAAGACGCCGTCCGGACGTGCCGTCGTGCGGTACTCCTTGTCGTACACGTCGACGACGCGGATCCGTGCACCCGGGTAGGTGGTCCCGATCACGGTCTGGCGGCGGTTGCCCGCGCTGCCCTTCTGCCAGATCTTCAGGTCCTCCGGTTCGGCGAGTGCCTTGCGGACCGTGGCGTGCGCGGGGCTGGTCTGGCGGTCGTCGTCCGTCACCACGAAGGCGTCGATGTCCCACCGCCCGTCCTCGACGGTGAACTCGACGTCGGCGGTGCCCGCGGTGACGGCGGTCGTGGCGACCACCTCGTCGTCGTCGGCGTTCCACGGGTCGTTGCGGTCGACGACGGTGAGGGTTCCGGCGGCGCTGGACTCGATCGTGGCGGTCACGTCGTTGCGGTCGACGTCGAAGCGGGGCCGGTCGCCGGAGGTGCTCTCGGGCGCTGCACCGTCGACGGCGGTGATGGTGGTGCTGCTGCCCGGGATGACCGGGAGCTGGGGGATGGTGGCGCTGGTCTGCGCGCCGGTGGTGTTCGCGGTGGCGGTCTCCGGCGCCGTGGCGGTCCCGGCGCACAGGGCGGCGGTCAGCACGGCGGTGCCGAGGAGGAACGGGCGGTACTTCACGGAAGGCCTTTCGAGGTGAGGGGGGGGGCTGTCGGCCGTGGGGTCAGGACGCGGTGGGCGCGTCGACGGTGACACCGGCGCCGTAGTCGATCGTCACCGTGGTCGGCGTCCCGACCGCGGCGCCGTCGAGGACCTGCACGACCGCGAACTCGTGCGGACCGGCTGCGTTCGGAGCCGGCACGTCGAGCACGAAGGAGCCGGCGGCGTCACCGTCGGCCGCGGCCGTCGTCGTGGCACCCTCGACCGGGACCCCGCCGTCGAGCAGCTGGATCGTCGCCCCGGGTTCGGCGTCGCCGGTGATCTGGGCCGGGAGGGTGACGTCGTCGCGGAACGCGCTGGTCACGCCCGAGAGGTCTCCGGCGTCGATGCGGACGGTCTGCTCGCTCTGGGCGACGACGACGCCGTCGATGAGCTGCTGGACCTCGAACGTGCGGGCCTGTCCGATCGGCAGGTCGTGCAGCGTCGTGCTCCAGGAACCGCCCGCGGCGATCGCACGCGCGTCCTTCGCCGACCGGGCGCCGGTGCCGTTCTCGACGGGGGTGCCGTCGACCGTGACGACGGCACCGGGGATCGCGGTGCCGGACAGCCGGACCGAGCGGTCCGCCACGGACGGGGCGGGCTCGTCGACCGACCACGAGGACTCGTACTGGTCGACGTAGGCGAGCACCGCCGCGTCGGCCTCGTCACCGAGGACGATCATGCCGTCGGCGCCGAGGGTCAGGTAGCGGGACTCGTCCGATGCCAGGCGCAGCAGCGTGTCGCCGTCGCGCAGGACCGCGGTGAAGGTCTGGCTCGGGTCGCCGTCCTCGGCACGGATGCAGGCCGCGGAACGGAGCGAACCGTCGTCTCCGGCGGTGACGCAGGTGTTGCCTTCGAGGATGATCGGTCCGGACACGTCGACGTTCGGGATCGACCACCCCACGGCGTTGTTGCCCGCGATGTCCTCCGGGCCGAGACGCCACTGCAGCCTCGCGCTGGACGCACTGGTGAGGTACGCGCTCTCACGCCCTTCCTCGCCGCCGACGAAGAGACCGAACAGGGAGCGGAGGTCCCCGAGGTCCACGATCGGCCACACCAGGGACGGGTCGCCCTCGCCCGGCTCGACCTGCTCGAACGGGACGACCTGGGTGCCGTTGGTGAGCTCGTTGTGCTCGACGATGACCTGGGTGCGGCCGGTCGACCCGAAGTAGCTGATGCCGAATCGGCCGTCCTCTCGCGAGCGCGTGGAGTACCGTTCGCCGTCGTCAGTCACGATCTCGACGCGCTCGTTCGCGTAGGTCGAGCCGGTGACGGTGATCCGCTCGTCCGTGCTGCCCGCCACGTCCGAGTACGTCCCGGCGAGGTCCTGGACGTCCTGACCGCCGACGGCGAGCGTGAACCGCTCGGGCCGGGTGCGCTGCCCGTCCGCGGTGACGACGTACATCGAGTAGTCCCAGTTGCTGTCCGGCACCGCGAACGAGACGTCGCTGGTGCCGGCCTCCACCGGGGTCTCGAGGACGACGGCGTCGTCGGTCGGGTCGTAGGGATCACCGTGTTCGACGACCGTCAGGGTGCCGTCGTGACTGGAGCGCAGCGAGAGGTCGATCGGGACGTCGTTGTCGATGTCGTCGTCGTCGTCCGGGACGACCCAGAGCGGCAGGTCCTGCCCGTACTCGGTCTCCCACTCGCCGTTGACGGTGTAGAGCAGGGTCGTGGAACCCGGGATGTCCGGGTACTCGGGGATGATCTCGCGCTGCGCTCGGGAGTCGTGCGCCGCGGTGGTCGTCGTCGCCTTCGTCGCGGTGGTGTCGGCGGGGGCGGCGTCGGCGGTGCCCGCCAGCGCGAGTCCGGAGGCGATGGTCGCGACGAGGGCGGTGGCGCCCGCGAGGGTGGGTCGGTTGTGCACTGTGGTCCTTCCCGAACAGCTGGGGTGCTGGTCGTCAGGATCACTACTCTCTCATGTCAAATGTAAAATACATCGACGGTGAGGGAATCGACGCCGATCAGAAGATCATCGGGCGGTCGTCGTCGAGCACCGTGTCGAGGTCCAGGTCGACCGACACCGGCACGTGGTCGCTCGGGGCGTCGCCCTTGCGCTCGTCGCGGTGGATCGTGGCCCCCACGGTGACGTCCGCGAACGCCTGCGACCCCATCACGAAGTCGATGCGCATGCCCTCGTTGCGGGGGAAACGCAGCTGCTTGTAGTCCCAGTACGTGTAGCCGGTCGGCACGAGGGGGCGGACGACGTCCTGCAGCCCGCGCTCCTCGAACGCCCGGAACGCCGCGCGCTCGGGCTCGCTGACGTGGGTGGAGCCCTCGAAGACCCGGACGTCCCAGACGTCGTCGTCGAAGGGGGCCACGTTCCAGTCGCCCATCAGTGCGAGGGGCAGGTCGGGCTCGGCTTGCAACCACTCCGTCGTCCGGTCGGCCAACTGCGCCAGCCAGTCGAGCTTGTACGTGTAGTGCGGGTCGCCGAGCTCGCGGCCGTTCGGGACGTAGAGGCTCCACAGCCGGACGCCCTCGACCGTCACGCCGATGGCACGGGCCTCGACCGGCAGGTCCGGACCCTCCTGGCCCTTGAGGAAGCCGGGCTGGCCGGGGAAGTCCCGCGTGACGTCCGCCATCGGCAGGCGGCTGGCGAACGCGACGCCGTTCCACTGGTTCAGGCCGTGCGCCTCGACCGTGTAGCCGGCGGCCTCGAACGCCTCGACCGGGAACTGCTCGGGCTTGCACTTGATCTCCTGCATGCCGAGGACGTCGACGTCCTCCCGCACCAACCAGTCGACGACCCGGCCGACTCGGGTGCGGACGGAGTTGACGTTCCAGGTCGCGACGCGCATGGGATCGAACCTACCGGGAGCGGCCGAACGCCCGCCCCGACAGCAGCGGGGCACCCGCCCAGGAGGCCCGCCCCCTGTCCGCGGGCGCGCTCCGGTGGCAGGGTGTTCCCTGGACGCACATCCGACCAGCACCACAGGAGGCACTCATGGCAACGACGGCGGACTCCGACCGCGTGGACGGCACCACCACCGGCAGCACCACGACCCAGGTGACCGCGAAGGGCCGCACGGTCATCGACGACGCGGTCGTCGCCAAGGTCGCCGGCATCGCCGCTCGCGACGTCCCCGGCGTGGTGGCCCTCGGGGGCAACACCGCGCGGGCCTTCGGCGCGATCCGCGACGCCATCGGCTCGAGCGACCTCGGGCAGGGCGTCCGCGTCGAGGTCGGCGAGACCCAGGCCGCGGTCGACCTGACGCTCGTCGTCGCCTACCCGATGCCGATGCAGGAGGTCGCCTCCGCCGTCCGGCAGGCGGTGACCGACGCCGTCACCGACCTGGTCGGACTGCAGGTGACCGAGGTCAACATCGCGATCATCGACGTCGACATCCCCGCACTCGACGCTCCCGCCGCCGCGCCCGAGACGCGTGTCCGGTGAACACCACCGTCGTCGGCATGGCCGTCGGGGCGGTCCTGGCGGTCGTCGCCCTGACGCTCGGGTTCTGGGCGTTCGTCGTGGTGGCGGTCGCGATCGCACTCGGTGGGCTGATCGGGCGGATCGTCAGCGGTGACGTCGACGTCCGTCGTCTCCTCGACGTCCTCCGCGGGCGTCGGAGTTCCTCGTGAGCGCAGCCGCGCTGCCCGGCACCGACCGGATCGCGACGCCTGCCCTCGTCCACACCGCGCAGGCCATCGCCGCTGAGGCGCTGCGTGCACCCCTCCGGGAGGTCCGTGCCCGGGTCGTCGACGACGGTCGCGGTGCACTGGCGGTCGAGGTCACCAGCCCGCTGACCCTGCCCGCGCTCGGCTCGCACGCGGTCCCCGACGAGCCCGTCCTCGCGACGGCGCACCGGGCCCGTGCCGCGATCGCCGAGCGGTTCCGGACGATCACCGGACGGAAGGTCGAGCGCGTCTCGGTGACGTTCTCGTCCGCCGTGTTGGACGTGCCGCGGAGGGTCCGGTGAGCCCGGCAGACACGCGTCCGGCAGGCACGGGTTCGGCAGACTCGCGTCCGGCGAGCACGAGTGACGGGAGCAGTGCCGCGCCCGGGTCGGCGCTCGTCACGAAGGCCCCACCGGCAGACGCCGATCGCTTCCTGCGCCGCATCGTCCGTCGCGAGACCTCGGCGCCCCGGACCCCCACCGTCGTCGTCGCGATGGTCCTGCTCCTGGTGGTCGCCGCGGCCGTGGGGACCGCCGCGGTCGTGGCGCTGCTGGACGAGCGCATCGCCGGCGTCGACCCCCGTGCCGTCGTGGACGCCGCAGTCCGTGTCCCGGGCGGTCTGCTCGACGCGGTCGTCGTCGCCATCGGTGCCGCGATCGCCCTGCTCGGCCTCTGGTTCCTGCTGCGCGGGGTCCTGCCCGCGCGTCGACCCCGGCACACGATCCGCTCCGCCCGACTCGGCGTGGTCGTCGACGACGAGGTCCTGGCCTCCGCCGCGGCCCGCGCCGCACGCTCGGCCACCCGCCTGGCGCCGGACGCAGCCGTCGGCTCGGTCGGCCGACTGACACTCGACGTCGTCCTGCTGCCGGCCTCCGGCCTGGACGTCGCCGTCGTCGCCGCCACCGAGGCCGTCGAGCGCGAACTGGCCGCAGTCGACGCCGTCCCGCCGCTCACTGCCCGGGTGCGCGTCCGCTCGACCGGTCGGATCGACGGATGAACGGCACGAACCGCACGCTCGGCCGCGTCGTCCTGGTGCTGGTCGGGCTGGTGTTCCTGGCGCTCGGCACCGCCGCCGTGCTGGTGCAGTTGCTGCCCGCCGCGGCGGACGTCTGGCGCACGACAGCGGACCGGACGCTCGGCGGCCTCCGCACCGGTGCGGCCGACACCTCGGCGTGGTGGTGGGCGCTCGGCGGGGCCGTCGTCCTGGGCGTCCTCGCGCTCCTCGTCCTCGGCTCGATCGGGGGTGGCCGGACCGGCACCGTGCTCGAGGACGACGGGCCCGACGGCGGGCTGCCCGGGCAGGTCCGGATCGAGGCGGCCGCCGTCGAGCACGCCCTCTCGGCCGCGATCACGCCGCTGCCGCAGGTCGCGTCCCTGGCGGTCGATGTCCGCCGCGTCCGCCGCCGCACCGCCGTCCGGATCGTCGTCCGCACCCGCCGCGGGGCACCACCCCGGGACGTCGTCGACCGGGTCGAGGACGTCGTCCGCGACCTCGACGCACTGCTCGGGCAGCGACTGCCGGTGCTGCTCCGGATCGTCCGCGGCGGATCGTCGCGGCCCGACCGGGTGCGCTGAGCCGTGGCGCCGACCGACGACCTCGCCGGCCGTGGCGGGCAGCCAGACGCGCCGGTGACCGTGCCGGACGCCGTCGCCGAGCTCGCCGCCGGCCGGACCCTCGTGCCGGTGTGGGTGAACACCGCGGGTGGGAAGACCTTCCGGATCGGACCGTCCCCCGACCGTGCCGAGGGGTACGTGAAGTGGGTCCCGCCGCACTACGCACCGTGGGTCGCCGCGGAGGTCGCGCGCCTGCAGTGGGCCGGCCGCTGGCTCACCGTGCCGGAGGTCGTCGACCACGGAGCGGACGGGTCCGGCGCCTGGATGGTCACCCGGCCCGTCGTCGGCTGGAGCGCGGTCGACCCGCGGTGGCACGACGAGCCGCGCACGGCGGTCATCGCGGTCGGTGAGGGGCTGCGGGCGCTGCACGAGACCCTGCCCGTGGCCGCCTGTCCGTTCGTCTGGTCGACCGACGAACGGGTCGACCGTGCACTGGCAGCGGGGCGGGACGTCGACGCGATGGGGTCGACGCCGGAGACCGACCAGCTGGTCATCTGCCACGGGGACGCCTGCACGCCGAACACGCTGGTCGGCGACGACGGCCGGTGGGTCGGGCACGTGGACCTGGGCGCCCTCGGGGTCGCGGACCGGTGGGCGGACCTGGCGGTGGCGTCGATGAGTCTCGGCTGGAACCACGGACCCGGCTGGGACGACCTGTTCCACGAGGCGTACGGGCTGCCGCAGGACCGGGACCGGACCGCCTGGTACCGGATGCTGTGGGAGCTGGACGTCGACGACGTGGACGACCCGCGGGGTGCGGCAGGAGCCTCCCGGCCCTGACCGGACGACTGGCCGCGACGACGGGCCGGGCCGCGGTGACGGGCCGGGCCGCGGTGACGGGCCGGGCCGCGCAGCCCGACGCGGTCTAGAAGCCGACCCCGCGTGCGGCCATGAAGCCGACCGGGTTCACCGTGCCGCCGCCGACGTGCGTCTCGAAGTGCAGGTGGCAGCCGGTCGAGTTGCCGGTCGAGCCGACGAGGGCGACGAGCGCACCCGCCCCGACCTGCTGCCCGGGGGAGACCCGGAAGCCGCCGTCGACGATGTGGCCGTACGCGGTCTTGACGCCGCCACCGTGGTCGATGCGGACGTAGTTGCCGTACCCGCCGTAGCGGCCGACGTACTCGACCGTGCCGGCGGACGCGGCGACGATCGGCGTGGAGCAACCGCTGCCCAGGTCGAGGCCGTCGTGCATGGCGACCGCGCCGGTGTAGGGGTTCACACGGACCCCGTAGCCGCTGGTGATCCAGCCGCCGGCGGGACGGACCCAGCCCGACCCGGAGCCCGAGCCGACGGGGGCGCCACCGCCACCACCGGAGGACGAACCGCCACCGCCGCCGCCGCCCTGGTTCGCGGCGGCTGCGGCGGCCGCAGCCTGCTGGGCACGGAGCTGACGGGCGATCTCGGCCTCGAGCGCCTTGCGCTTGCGCTCTTCCTCCGCCTTGCGGATCCGCTCGCCCTTCTCGTACTGCGCCTCGGTCGTGGCGCGACCCGAGGTCAGCGAGGTGAGCTGCGCTTCGAGCCGGGACTTGTTGCCCTCTTGCTCGTCGGTGGCGGCCTGCGCGCGGTCGGATGCGGCCTGCGCCTCGCCCATCCGGTCCTGCGCGGCCTGGGCCAGGTCCGCGAGCTTGAGTGCGGCCCGGTCGGCCTGGGCGGTGAGGGACCGGGCGACGGAGGCGTCGGTGGTGGCCGCGGTCTCGACGCGTTCGGCCTGCTCGGACAGCTTGCTCAGCGCCCCGAGGTCGTAGAGCAGGTCGCGGGAATCCTCGCCGCCGGTGATCACGCTGGTGGTGACGTCGGCGCCGCCGGAGCGGGCCATCTGCGCGGCGAACCGGCCGGCCTGCGCGGCGCTCGCTTCGGCGATCTCGGCGTGCTCCTCGGCGTCGTCGCGGAGGGCCTGCTCCTTCTCGGCCGCACGGAGCGCCTTGCGCTGCGCGGCCTCGAACACCTGCCCCAGCCGCTCGGCCTCGGCCTTCGCAGCGTCGGCTCTGTCGGACAACTCCGCGATGAGGCCGCGGATCTCGACGATCTGCGACTGCTTCGCGGACTCCTTGCCCCGGGCCGCGACGACGTCGTCCCACGACGGGTACGAGGCCGCCTGGGCGACCGGCGCGTCGAGCACGAGCGAGCCGACCAGGCCGGCGATCGCGAGCGCGGTGGCGAGCAGGCGTCGACGGCCCGCCGAGGCGGAGCGGGGACGGGGAGCGGGGACCACGGAGCGAGACATCGGAACGGAGCCTATACATCCACACAGGTGGAACCCTGCGGCGACGCTCCGCTGTGGAGGACTCGGGCACGCAGATCGGCCTGTGGAGGACGAGTACCCCGTCGCTGAGCCCGCGGGCGGCCGGGCTCAGAACCCCCGGTCGCGCAGGATCTGCTCCGCCGACCCGACGACCCGCTGCCGCAGCACTTCCGCGCCCCGGGTGCCCGCGTAGTCGTAGACGTCGTACCCGGTGCAGTGCGTGATCGTCGCCGGGCGGCCGAGCGAGTCCTCGACCGGCGTGGTCCAGACGTCCCCGGACCCGATCACGACGTAGTCCGGTCGCGCGTCCCGGTAGGCGCCGAGGTCGACGAGCCACGGGTACGTGTCGAACGAGTCGCGGACCTGCAGCAGCCGGACGTCCTGCTCGGCGTAGGCGGCGAGCGGACGCACGGTCCAGAACTGGCCGACGCCGACCGGGTCGCGCCCGTCGCTCCGCTGCGCGTCGACCCAGCGGTCCAGGCAGGTCACCGGGGTGTACCGCGCCACGGCGACGGCCCGGACGGTGCCCGGCGTCACGGCGACGCCGAGGACGAGCACCGCTGCCGCGGCGACCGCCAGCGCGGTCCGCAGGCCGCGCACCGGTCGGTGCACCCGGGTCCGGCGGACCGCGGTGCGGGTGAGCTCGCACACCGCGACGACGGCGAGCAGCGGCATCGCGACGACCGGCTCGAGGTAGCGCGGCGTCTCCGATCCGGCGACGACCACCCCGACGGACACCGCCACGATGGTCACGAGGGGCAGCGCGGTCGCCACGAGCACCGTCCGGGAGGTCCGTGCACGCCAGGCCCAGACCGTGCCGCCCGCGCTGAGCAGCACCCCGAGCAGCATCAGGAGCAGCCCGGCGTCCCCGGCCGCCGACGCCGCCCGGTCGTCGGTGAGCGACGCGAAGAAGGCCGCGGTCGCCCCGGCCTGCTCCGGGTGCACGTAGGTCGAGGGGTCGAGCGAGACGAAGGGCCGCAGCGGGATCCGCAGGAGGTACCCGACGACCGCACCGAGCGTCAGCGTCGCCGCCACCCAGACTGCCGGTCGCCAGGGCACGCGGCGGGCGAGTGCGAGCAGCGCCAGCGTGACGACGACCGGTGCCGCCGACCACGGCACGTACAGCGGGTTGGAGGCCGTGCTCAGCGCCGCCACGAGGCCGAGCGTGACGAGGACGGGGACCGAGGCTCGCCCGGTGCGGACCGCCCGGAGCACCAGGACGGCGGTCCCGAGCATCGCGAGCACCGCGCCGTAGTAGTAGGTCGTGGTGAGGAGGAGCGAGGCCAGCTCGAGCGAGGTCGCGGTCGCCGACGACTCCGTCAGCACGAGCATGGTGAGCAGGACCACGGCGATCACCGACACGGCGACGCGTGCTGGTCGCGTGGCCGACGGCATGAGTTCGTTCGCAGCCCCCCGCACGAGCGCGTACACGGCGAGCAGCACGAGCACCCCGTTCAGCGCCAGCGCCTGCTGCGGTGTCGTGGTCACCGCCGCGGTCGCCAGGTACACCGGCAGCTCGGGGAAGAAGAACAGCGCCGGGGACATCGCCCACTCGAACGGCTGCCCGAGTGCGATCGAGCGTGCGACCAGCGGCAGGAGCACCGAGTCGCCGTCGTACCAGAGCAGCGTGACCCGCGCCGTGGCGAGCACGTGCCGCAGCGCCACCACCGCGAGCACCAGGGCGAGCACCGCTCCGACGGCCTCGTGCGCGACCGCCCGGGCGAGGGCGGATCGCGGGCGGCGGTCGCCGGCCTCGATCGGTCGGACGCCGTCCCGCGGACGGGCGAGGGGCATGACCGGAGCGTACCGGCGTCGGCATCGGAGCAGCCGGACAGTGCGCCCTGCGGGAGTGCACAGCACAGCCGGGTGGGCGCGGAACGGCGGTCGCCGCTACCCTTGACCCTCGTGACCCACGCGCGCGAGCAGTTGATCGAGCACATCAAGGCCGATGCGGTCTTCCACGGCGACTTCACGCTGACCAGCGGGAAGCAGGCGTCGTACTACATCGACCTCCGCAAGGTCAGCCTCGACCACCGCGTCGCGCCGCTGATCGGCCAGGTGATGACCGACCTCATCGCGAGCATCCCGGACGTCGACGCCGTCGGTGGTCTGACGATGGGCGCCGACCCGATCGCGAGCGCCGTGCTGCACCAGTCGGCAGCGCGCGGTGGCTCGTACGACGCCTTCGTCGTCCGCAAGGAGCCCAAGGACCACGGCCGCGGCCGCCAGGTCGAGGGCCCGGACGTCCGCGGCAAGCGCGTCATCGTGCTCGAGGACACCTCGACCACCGGCGGCTCGCCCCTCAAGGCCGCCGAAGCACTCGAGCGTGAGGGCGCCGTCATCGCCGCCGTCGCCGTCGTCGTCGACCGGGACACCGGCGCCAAGGAGAAGATCGAGGCAGCCGGCTACCCCTACCTCGCGGCGATCGGGCTGGCCGACCTGGGGCTGTCCGCGTGACCGAGGAGCGTCCGGAGGGGCGCGACGAGTCCGACCGGTCGGTCGCGCCCGAAGACGGGGGCGACGGACAGGAGGCTCGGCGCGGTCCCGATCCGGACGCTCCGTTCCACGGTCTCCGCAGTGCGGCCGACATCTTCGGTGCGCCGATCACGGAAGAGGAGTGGCCGTCCCGCCGCGAGCGTCGGGAGGCCGAACGGGCCGCCCGGCAGGCGGGGCAGCCCGAACCCGAGCCCTTCACCGCCCCGGCCTCCGTACCCGCGTCAGCCCCGCAGGCCGACCACGAGCAGGCGGACCACGAGCCGCACGCCGACGAGCCCGATGAACCCGCTACCGAGGTCGACCCTGCGGCGACCCAGGCGATCTCGATGCCCGAGCAACTCGCGCTGCCCGGTGGCGTCGCCGGCCGGGTACCGCCGCCCGCCGCCGTGCCGCCGGTGTCGAACGCGCCGGACCCCCGTGCCATCACGCTGCCGACCGCGCGCTCGGACCGCGACCTCCGTGCCGCCGAGGCCCGGGCGATCGAGGACGAGCGCCGCCGCACCGACCCGGACGGCGTCGGGCGTGACGACGTCGACTGGCTCGGCCGGGCCCGTCCGTCCGCGACACCGCTGCCGCCCGAGTCCGTGCAGTCCGCGCCGGTGCCCCCGTCGTTCCGCGGCGGTCCGGACGCGCAGCCGCTCGGGGTGCAGGACGCGCTGCCGCCGACGTCCGAGCCGCCGACCTTCACGGAGCTCCTCCGCCTGGGCGACGACGTCGACGCCGCTCCCCAGGCTGACCGTCCCTTCGACTGGTCCCTGCTGGACGACCAGACCGGCGAGGTCCCGACGACCCTGACCCGCGACGCCTTCGACACGAACCTGGTCGCGGCGGAGTCCTGGGCGACCGGCACCGGCCTGGGCGCCGAACCGGTCGACGAGTCGGCGAGTGCGTCCGCCGCACCCGCTGCCCCGGCGCCCGCTGCCCCGGTTCCCCCGGCCGCTGCCAGGCCGGCGGTGGCACCGACGGCGGGCACCGTGCCGGACCACGACCGGGCCGACGAGCGCACCACCCCCTCGGGCTCGAGCTGGTCCCTCAGCGACGACGCGGCCCGTACCGGCGAGGTCTTCCCCGGCGACGTGGACGTCGTGGTCCCTCGTGACACGACGGTCGACGCGCCGGACGCCGACACCCGCGCCGCCGACGCCAACGACGACGCCGACGACGACCTGGCCGACGACCGCGGTTCCGCCCCGACGGCTGCGTTCTCGCCGCGGTCCGCCGCCGCGGTCCCGCCGCCCGCAGTCCCGTCGCCCTCGGTGCTGCCGACCCCCGCGGTGCCGTGGTGGGAAGCCGACGACGACGGCCCCGACCGACGATCGGCCGTCCCACCGCTCGTGGAGCCCGCACGCCAGGACCCGGCACGCCAGGACCTCACGCGCCAGGACCCCGCACGCCAGAGCCCCGCATCGCAGGACCACGCCGCCGCATGGCCGATGCCGGACTGGCAGACGCCGACGGCAGCGGGCCCCGCCGGCGACGACGACGGCACGCCGAGCCCGCGCGGCCTGGCGCCCGAGGACATCGACCAGTCCGAGTGGCAGGGCCGCGAGACGAGCGACACCGGCGTCATCAAGGACCTGTTCGGCACCGAGGCGATCCAGCAGCTCCGCGACGCCAGCCCCCGGGAGGACACCAGCACCCGGATGATGCCCGCCGTCGCCCGACCCGAGCAGCCGGCAGCAGCAGGCTCCGGAGCGAACGCGGCCGATCGCGACAACTTCATCAACGAGGGCTTCGCCCGCCTGCAGAACGAGGGGCGTCGCGGCAAGCAGCTCCTGGTCTACGGCTCGATCGCGATCATCGTGGTGCTGCTGGTCCTCGTGCTGCTCATCACCACGTGGATCCGCGGCAACACGATCGACGACCACCCGGCGTCCCCGTCGAGCAGCCCGGCCGCAGCGCTCTCGGTGCAGCCGCCCGGCAGCGGCGGCTGACGGACCCCGACGCACCACGTGACGGACGGGAGGCTCCCCACCAGCTGGTGGGGAGCCTCCCGTCTGTCAGCCGGTCGCGATCCGCGACCGTGCCCTGGTCAGGAGGACGCGGGGACCGCTGCCGACACGTCGGTGAGCGTCTGCAGCTCCTCCGCGCTGAGGTCGAGCTCCGCCGAGGCGAGGAGCGCCGGCAGCTGCTCGGTGTTGCGCGCCGAGGCGATCGGGGCGACGACGTCCGGCTGTGCCTGCAGCCAGGCGAGCGCGACCGAGGCGATCTCGGCGGAGTGCGCCGACGCGATCTCGGACAGGGCGTCCACGACCGCCAGGCCCTGGTCGGAGAAGTAGCCGGAGACCTGGCCCTCGCGGTCCTTGCCCGCGAAGTCCTGCTTCGTCCGGTACTTGCCCGTCAGGAAGCCGGCGGCCAGCGCGAAGTACGGCACGACGCCCAGGTGCTCCCGAGCCGCGAGCGGTGCGATGTCCGACTCGTAGGGCTCGCGGGTGACGAGGTTGTAGTGCGGCTGGATCGCAACCGGCACGGCCAGGTCGTGCTCCTTCGCCAGGCGAATCCACTCCGCGGCGCGCTCGTTCGAGTAGTTCGAGATCGCGGTGTAGCGGACCAGGCCCTCGCGGACGAGCTGGTCGAAGGCGCGGACGGTCTCCTCGAGCGGGGTGTCCTGGTCGTCGAAGTGGGCGTAGTAGAGGTCGATCCGGTCGGTGCCGAGGCGCTGCAGGCTGGCGCGAGCGGCCTTCGCGACGTTCTCGGCCGACAGACCGGGGAACTCGGGGTGCTGCGACACCTTCGTGGCGATCGTCACGTCGTCGCGCTTGCCGGACGCGGCGAACCACGAGCCGATCACGGTCTCGGACTCGCCGCCGGAGTTGCCGTCACCCCACGCCGAGTAGACGTCCGCGGTGTCGATGAAGTCGCCGCCGGCACCCGTGTAGGCGTCGAGGACCCGGTGCGAGGTGGCCTCGTCCGCGGTCCAGCCGAAGACGTTGCCGCCGAGGGCGAGGGGGAAGACGGTGAGGTCACTGGAGCCGATGCGGGGCATGCTGCAGTCCTTTCAGGTCGGTACGGACTGCTCCACGCTATGCCCCTCGCCGGGCTGCCACTCAGGTGCGCGGGGTGAGGTGGAGGAGCCATGCCGACGCTCTCCTCGTACCTCACCGACCCCCGCCCCGCCGTCCGTCTGCGGGCGGTGATGGCCGCCGGGACCACCCCCTCGGTGGACGAGCTGGACCTCCTCGTGGCGCAGTGCGCCGTGGAGCCGGACCTGCAGGTGCGGGAGATGCTCACCTGGGCGCTGGTGCGCCTGCCGGCCGACGTGGTCGTCCCGCGCCTGCTCGACGAACTGGACCGGCCGGAGGCGCAGGCTCGGAGTCAGGCGCTGCACACCCTGTCGAAGATCCGCGACGGGTCGGTGTACCCGCAGGTGGCGCGGCTGCTCGGTGACGTCGACCCCGGGGTCGCGCGGACGGCGTGGCGTGCTGCGGCGCTGCTCGCTCCGGAGGACGCGAAGCCCGCGCTGGCACGGACCCTCGCGGTGCAGCTCGGCCACGGGGACGAGGAGACCCGGCTGGCGCTGAGCCGCGCGCTCGCCGGGCTCGGGGCGGAGATCGCCGCGCCGGTCCTCGACGCGGCGGCGTCGCACCGGAGCGCGGCCGTCCGGGAGCACGCGGCCGAGACCGCGCGGTTGCTCGAGGACCCGGACGCCGGGTCGGCGCTGGCGCTCGCCCGGGCGCGGCGTGAGGTCGCCCTCGGTCGGACGCGCTCGGCGAAGGGCTGACGCGGCCTGCCGGTCAGTGGGGGGCGTCGGGGGTCAGCCAGATGGCGGTCGCGGCGGCGGCCGGGAGGTCCACCAGCGCCTCCGCCCCGCCGGCGTCACGCCGCGAGACCGCCACCACCCCCGCGTAGTCCCGCACCTGCTCGACCCGCAGGTGCGTCCCCAGTCCGACACCGAGCTCGTCGAAGTACCGCAGCAGCGCCGGGTCGTCGTCGGACACCCGCTCGACGGTCCCGCAGACGCCCGGGTCCACCGTGCCGAGGAGCGAGCCGGGGGAGTCCGGCACGACGCCGTCCGCGCTCGGGATCGGGTCGCCGTGCGGGTCGTGCGTCGGGTGGCCCAGGTCGGCGTCGACCCGGTCGAGGAAGGTCTCCGACACCGCGTGCTCGAGCGCCTCGGCCTCGGTGTGCACCTCGTCCCACGAGTAGCCGAGCCGCTCGACCAGGAACGTCTCGATCAGCCGGTGTCGGCGGACCATGGCGACGGCTGCCTGCTGCCCGAGCGGGGTGAGGACCACGCCGCGGTACAGCGTGTGCTCGATGAGCCCGTCGCGGTCGAGCTTCCGGAGGTTGCCCGACACGGTCGAGGCGGACACGTGCAGGGCTGCGGCGATGTCCCGCGTGGCGAGACCGCCGTCGCCACCGCGCTCGGAGGCCTTCCAGACGAGCTTGACGTAGTCCTCCGCCATGGTGCTGAGGGAGGGCAGACGCATGGGGCAATCGTACGACCGACACCGCTCCGGTCGACACCGGGACGGTCGACACTGGTACAACCGTCAGGGTGACCCCCGTGCAGCCTCCCGCCGTCCGTCGCCGCCGACGGTGGTGGCCGGTCCCGCCGTCGTTGCTCGTCGGCATCGCCCCGCTGGTGCTCTTCGCGACGTACAGCATCGTCCGCTCGCGCCCGAGCGACGACTACGACTCGCTCGGCCTGACGACCGACAGCGTCCTGCACGACCTGGTGCTGCCGGAGTCGATCGTCGCCGGGGTGATGGTCGTGCTCGTCACCGCGCTCGGCTGGTGGCGGATCGCGACCGTCGACCCGACCCGCGGGCGCCCACGGTGGACGCTGCTCGCGCCGGTCCTGATCCTGGCGGTGTGCATCGGACGGCTGCCGCTGGTCGACTGGGCGGGGAAGTCGGTGGACTACTTCCTGCTCCTCACCGTCGGGGTGCTGCTCGTCGGGGTCTTCGAGGAGCTGCTGACCCGCGGTGTCCTGCTCGTCGGACTGCGGCGGCGCCTGCCCGAGTTCGGGGTGTGGATCGCGTCGTGCGTGCTGTTCGGACTGCTGCACTTCGTGAACATCCTGGCCGGGGCCCCGGTGTCCCAGACGGTGGTGCAGGTGGTGTTCGCCGCCTCGTTCGGGTCGACGCTCTACCTGGCGCGGCGGCTGACCGGCAACCTGCTCGCCCCGGTGCTGCTGCACGCGTTCTGGGACTTCGGCGCGATCGCGGTCAGTGCCTCGCGGGGTGCCGGGCTCGACTTCTTCCTCGTCGGGCTAGTCGGCCTGGCGTCGTTCGCGGTGCTGCTGCTCGGCGTCGTCGCCGGCGCGCTGGTCGCCTGGCGGGACGACCGGGCCTGGCGGCTGGGGCGCCGGTGGCGGACCGTGCCCGCGATGGACCGCACGGGTGTCGACGGGGGTGGGGCGGGCCTCCCGGCCGGGGTGGGACCGGTGCCGCTCGCACGCTGACGGAGACGGGGAGGGGGGGGGGGGGGGGGGGGGGGCGGCGCGCGGGCCGGCCGCCCCGCGCGGGGGGCGGGGGGGGGGGGGGGCGGGGGGCGGGGGGGCGGCGCGCCCCGCCCGCGACCGCGGGGGGGGGCGGGGGGGGGGCCGGGCCCGCGGGCCCCCCGCGCCCGCCCGCCCCCCCGCCGGTGAGGGTCCGTCAGGCGCGACGGCGGAGCTGGCGACGACGCAGCACGATCAGGCCGATGCCCGCGAGCAGGAACACGATCGTGGCGATCGAGACGCCGGTGAGCTGCGCGCCGGTGTAGGCGAGCCGGTTCGCGTGCGCCCCGGTCTGGGGCGGGTCGGCGACCGTCCGTCCGCCGGTGCCGGTTCCCGCGGTCGGGCTGGTGCCCGTCCCGGCCGTACCCGTGCCTGCCGTACCCGTGCCGGCGGTACCCGTCCCGCCGGTACCGGTACCGGTACCGGATCCCGTGCCGGGCGTGCCGCTGCCGCTGTCGGAACCGGGCGTGCCGCTGCCGGAACCGGGCGTGCGGGTCGGCGTCGGGGTGGGCGTCGGAGTCGGGGTCGCAGCCGTCGACACGATCCGGCTGACCGCGCCGGTCCTGGTGTCGAGCAGCACCTCGCGCTGCTGCGGGTGGGCGAAGTCGAGCATGCCCCGGATAGACCCGGCGCGTGCGTCGAACGACTGGTCACCGATGCGGCCGGTCGACCAGTTGTCCTCGATGAACTTCGTGGTCGAGGTCTGCTCGATCGCGGTGTGGTCGACGTCGTTCTGCTTGGCGAACGGCGAGATGACCAGGTAGGGCAGGCGCTGCGAGGGGCCACATCGGTCGAGGTAGCCTCCGGCGACGCCGACCTTCGTGGCGGCCGTCGTGCAGACCGTGGTGTCGTTCGACGAGTCGGTCGACCCGTTCAGGACGGTCGGCGCGACGTGGTCGTACCAGCCGTCCGAGTCGTCGTAGTTGATGACGATCGCGGTGCTCGCCCACTCGGGGGACTGTTCGATCTCGTTGATCTTCGACGTCAGGAACTCCTGCTCGTCCAACGGGTCGGAGTACGCGGCGTGGCCGTCCTGGGCCTCGGGGGCCTTGAGGAAGGAGACCGCCGGCATCCGGTGCTCGGCGAGCGCGGTGTCGAACGCGGTCAGGTCGTACTGGTGGTTCGCCTGGTCGGTGTACCCGATCATGCTGTCGCTCGTCGGCGCGAGGTGGTGCGGGTTCGATGTCGAGGCGTAGTAGGCGAACGGGTTGTGGTGCGGCGAGTAGTCGGTGACGACGGTACCGCCGACGTTGGTCCGTGAGGCGTCGCACTTGGCGAACGACCCGGCTCCCGCGGCGGCCGTGGTCGGTGCGAAGCCACCCTGGAACCAGCCCCAGGTGACGCCCTTCGTGTTGAGCAGGTCGCCGATGTTCTTCCCCGACATCTTCACCAGGTTCGACGTCGACGTGTGGTCCTTGTCGGAGCAGTCGTCGAAGGCGGGGTCCGGGTCGGCGATGACGGTGCCCTGTCCGGCGGCGTCCTTCCCGACGACCGCGGTCGAGGTGACGACGGGTGCTCCGGTGACCGAGTCGACGCCGGTGCCACCGTGGGTGTTGCCGCTGATCAGGTTGAGCGCGCCGGGGGTGGACGGGCCGAAGCCGGTGTCCCAGGCGTTGTCGCTCATCGCGTAGTTCTGGGCGTAGTTCCAGAGCCCGGTGGTCGTGTTGCCGTCGTAGTGGTCCATCGTGAGACCGGGCGAGCCGTACAGGCCGGTGCAGGTGTCGACCGAGGTGCTCTCGACGAACTTGTCCATGGCACCGGCGTCGACGGCCTTCTGCTCGGGCAGGTAGTTGTGGTTCTGGTCGCACGTCAGGGCCTGCGCGGGCGTCAACCGCGACGGGGCGTAGGCGTTCGGGTTCTTCGTCAGCGTCCCGGACGACACGAGTGTGTTCGCGGCGGGGGTCCCGGCGGCGGCGGTGAACGGCGTCCCGTCGGTGTTCGCGGCCTTCGGGTAGGTGCCGAAGTAGTGGTCGAACGACACGTTCTCGTCGTACAGCACGACGACGTGCTTGATCGGCGTGGTGGTGTTCAGGGAGTTGTCGGCGGCGGACGCCGACTGCGGGACGGCGAGGGCCGTCGCGGCGACGGCCGCGAGGGCCATCACGGCGAGCGCTCCCTGTTGGAGACGTCGCTCGGAAGGTCGGAACACGTGGGTCCTCTTTCTGGGTGGGGCGTTCGGTGTCGTGGGTGACGGGCCGCTGGAGCGGGTCTAGGTCCGGGCGAGGAGCCCGCGCCCCAGCCAGTCGTCCGCGTGCCGGACTCCGGGGAGGGCGAAGTAGTAGCCGCCGCCGACCGGCGAGACGTAGTCGACGAGCGGCTCGTCGACCAGGCGCTTCTGCACGGCCACGAACTGCCGGTCGAGGTCCGCCTGGAAGCACGCGAACAGCAGCCCCATGTCGAGGTTGCCGTTCGCGTCGGTGCCGTTGTCGTAGTTGTACGGACGGCGGAGCATCTGCTGCTTCTGCGCCTCGGCCGTGCGTGGGTTCGCGAGCCGGATGTGCGCGTCCATCTGGATGACGTCGCCGGTGGGGTCGTCCTGGTAGCGCGGGTCGTCGAACTCGTCGCTGCGGGTCAGGGGCGCCCCGGAGTCGCGGTGGCGGCCGATCATCTCCTCCTGCTCCTGGATCGAGACGCGGTCCCAGAACTCGACGAACATCCGGATGGTGCGCACGACGTGGTAGCTGCCGCCGGTCACCCAGGCGGGTTCGCCGTCCCGGTCGCCGCGGGTCCAGACGAGCTCGTCCATCCGGTCGCGGTCGGTGGTCGACGGGTTCCCGGTGCCGTCCTTGAAGCCGAGCAGGTTGCGGGGCGTGCCGGACGGCCGGGGCGGGGAGCCGAAGCCGTCCTGTCGCCACCGCACCTGCATGCCGCCCCGGGTCGCGCGGGCGATGTCACGGACGGCGTGCAGGACCGTGTCCGTGTTGTGGGCACACACCTGCAGGAGCAGGTCGCCGTCGCAGATCGACCGGTCCAGGTCGTCGTTCGGGAAGTCCTCCATGGTGCGGAGCCGTGCCGGCCGCCGGCCCGCCAGGCCGTACCGGTGGTCGAAGAGCGACGCACCGACGCTGGCGGTGACGGTCAGGCCGTCGGCGGCGACGTCCGGGCCGAGGACCCCGGAGTCGGCCGGTGGGGCGGTGATCCCGACGTCCGCCGGTGTCCCACCACGGGTCAGGGCCCGGGCACGCTCGGTGATCGTGCGGAGCAGGTCGGCGAGTTCCGCGCGGCTGCCGACGGTCGTGTCGAACGCCAGGAACGCCGACTGTCGCTGCGCCGGGGTGGTGATCCCGGCCTGGTGGGCGCCGTGGAACGCGTACGACGTCCGGGCGCTCGCGTCGTCCGTGCGGGTCGCGGCTGCTGCCTCGGTCTGGAGGCCCGGCACCCCTCCGACGGTCAGGCCCACCGCCGCGGCGGCTCCCGCTCCGGCGCCGACGGCGCCCGTCAGGAACGCCCGGCGGCCGAGCGGTCGGCGCTGTGTCGGTCCTGGTGCTGGTGCCGGTGCCGGTGCCGGTGCCGGGTCGGTGTGCGCGATGGGGCCGCCGGCCGGGCAGACCGTGCCGTCCGCGCTGAGTCCGGCTCGTGCGTGCGCCTCGACCATCAGGCGGTGGGTCGCAGCGTCCATGCCGTGTCCGGGGGTGGTCACGAGGTCCTCCTCGGTTGACAGATGGCGGCGACGGGGGCGAGCAGTTCGAGGGCACGGTCGAGCGCGGCGTCCAGGTGCTCGCGCGCCGAATGGTCCAGGTCGTCGAGCGCCTGCCAGCTGCCGTCGGCCCGCCGGTGTGACTCGACCTCGGTGCGGAGGGACTGCAGGGCACGCTCGGTCTCGTCCAGGTCCGGGTACCGCGTCCGGAGGATCCCGTGCAGGGGGTCGAGTGCGTGCTCGGTCCCGGCGATGTTCGCGTCGATCGTCGCCAGCGTGGTGTGGCTGCCCGCGTCCGACCGCCCGGTGACCTCGAACTGCAGCGCGTTCTCGAGGATCTCGTGCGAGCGCAGGCCGACGTCGAGCGGGTCGACGCGGGAGTCCGGGAACACGCGCTGCAGGTGCGTGACCGCCGTGACCAACGCGTCGGCCGGGGCGAGTGCCCGGGTGACCGGTGCGCCGGACCAGAGGAGGGCCTCCAGGCGGTGGAACCCGGTCAGGTGCGGGTCGTCGAGTGCCGTCCGTCCGGAGGCCGGCAGGCCGTCGATCGCGGTGTCGTCGTCGCCGAACGCGCCGTAGGCGGCACCGAGCTGCTCGTACTCGCGGTGTCCGGTGAGCCAGTCGCGCTCGGCCGCGGCGACGTCTCCGGCGTGCACGTCCGCGTCGAGCGCGCGCACGTCGGAGAGCAGGACCGGCAGGCGTCCCTCGATCCAGTCGCCGTACGACTTCGCGGCGGGGATCAGGTCGGCGCGGGTGACCGGGACGATGCCCGGCGCAGCACCGGCCACGTGCGTGGCACCGCGCACGTGGACCACCGGGCCGGTCTCGGGCTCGCCGTCGGCGGGCAGGCAGCGGAAGCGGTAGTCGCCGCGGGCCAGGCGGACGCGGTAGGTCTGGGCTGCGCCGGAGCCCAGGCCCTCGGCGTCGAGGAAGACCGCACCGTCGGCCGGGTCGACGAGCTGGACCTCGATGCCCGCCACGGACGTGTTCTCGATCCGGAGGGTCTGGGTGCCGGACCGGGCCCCGCGGCCGTCACCGGGCCAACCGAACCCGCACGTGTCGGTCCCGACGCGGACCGTGTACCGGGTCGGCGTCGGGGCGCTCGCCGGGGTCAGGTGGGTGGCGACGAGGGCAGTGGCGACGACGGCACCGAGCACGCCGACGACCGCGGCCGTCGTGGCGCGAACAGACATCGACACGGCTTGTCCCAACTGAGCAGTCTCACAGAAATCCCTGATCAGAGGCTGGTTCGCCTCGATCACGGGCAACCATAGAGTCGCTCGGGGGCCAGTTCGCCTGCCGTTCACCGCAGGCCGGTTCTGTTCACCGGATGGTCATCGGCGCCGTCGACGGGGTCGCGTCAGGCCGGGTGCGTCAGGACGGGTTGTTCTTGAGCAGTCGGGTCACCGCGATCATCGCGCCGCCCACCACCGCGGGGATGCCGCCGCCGGGGTGCACGGACGCGCCGACCCGCCACAGCCAGGGGCGCCAGGGGTCGTTGTAGGACGGGCGGTGGAACGGGCCGCTGAGCCACGGCGGACGTGCCGCCCCGTAGAGCGCACCGTGCGGTTCGCCGCCACCGCCGTAGTACTGCGGATCGAGCACCACCTGCTCGTCCAGGAGGCCGGTGAGCGGCCCGTCGAGACCCATCGCTGCCGAGACGCGGTCGACCTCGCGCCGCACGAAGGGGTGCTCGACCGTGTAGTGCCCGCCGTCGGCCGGGGCGGTGAGCAGGATGCCGACGGTGCTGCGCGCGTTCGGGTAGACCTCGCCCGCGCGGTACTGGTTGACGAACACCATCGTGTCCGCCGGCTGGTCGCCCGCTTCGAGGCTGCGGTGCAGCGCGGCCGGCTTCGTCGGCAGCACCACGCTGTGCGTCGCGATCCGGGGCGGCAGTTCCTGCTGCAGCACGCCGTACACGGCGATGGCCGAGCAGGAGAGGGTGCGCGGGCGACGGCGGGGGAGCGCCGGGACCCGCGACGGAGTCATCAGGGCAGCGAGTCGGTCGGCGTCCAGGGCACTGACGACGAGGTCGGCCGAGTGATGCCCGACGTCGGTGGTGACCGACCCGCGCTCGATGCGGGTGACGGCCTCGCCGGTGCGGATCTCGACCCCGGCTGCCTCGGCCAACCGGCCCAGCGCGAGCACGATCTCGTACACGCCCCCGCGCGGCACCCAGGCCCCGGTCTCCGCCATGATCGCCGGCATGCTCGCGTACAGGGCGGGCGTGCGGGACGGCGAGACGCCCGCGTTCAGCGTGTGGATCGCGATGATCTCGCGCAGCCCGTCCGGCAGCCACGGCAGGCTGTCGAGGTACGCGCGGGTGGTGAGGCGCGAGCCGTAGACGGCCAGGAGCCGGCGGAGCGCCGGCAGCGCAGCCCGGTCCAGGGGATCGGCGAGCAGCAGCTCGGTCACGTCGTCGGCGAGCGGCGCGTGCAGGTCGGAGAAGCGTCGCCAGGCGGGGTACCAGGGGTGGTCGGGTGCCACCGGTAGGGCGGTCTCCTGGCCGTCGTGGTAGTACCGGCCCACCTCGGGCATCCGCACCAGGTCGAGGTGGCCGTCGTCGTCGGTGCGGTCGGACGCGCGCCCGCCGTCGCCCAGTCGCCGCAGCAGTTCGTCCCACACCGCGGGGAACGTCACCAGCGACGGGCCGGTGTCGATGCGGTCGTCGCCGAGGTGGATGCGACGGCTCTTGCCACCGAGCTCGGTGGACGCCTCGAGCAGGGTCACCCGGTGTCCGGCGTGCGCGAGGAGCGCGGCGGCGGTCAGCCCACCGATCCCGCCGCCGACCACGACGACGCGGCTCACGAGGCGCCCCCGAGCACGATCGAGACCATGAGCAGCACCCCGGCGAACGACCCCGCGATGTACGGGAACGCGACCGAGAGTCGGTAGAGCCGGTGGCCGGTCTCCGGCGTCGGGTGCCGCAGCAGGCTGACCACGAGGATGCCGGCGATCAGGAGGTTGACCGCGGCGACGGGCAGGCTCACCACCGCGAACAGCACGGTCGAGACGATCCACCAGGCGCCGCTCCACAGGGCCGTCCCGCGCGCGCCGAGCCGGACCGCGGTGGTCTCGATGCCCGCATCACGGTCCTCCACGATGTCCTGGACCGCGTCGAAGGCGTGCTTGGCGACGCTCCACGCCATCAGCCCGATCGCGGCGGGCCAGACAGGCGTCACCCCGAGGGCCAGCGGCACGATGACGAGCGGCAGGGCGTAGGCCGCGTTGCTCAGCGAGTCGAGGAACGGCCGCGCCTTGAAGCGCAGCGGCGGTGCCGAGTAGAAGACGAAGACGCCCACGTAGAGCAGGATCGCGGCGTTCGCGAGCGGCGGCAGCGTGACGAGGAAGAAGACCAGGAACGGGACGTTGACGATCGCGACAGCCCAGGCGATGAGCCGGACCTCGGACTGCCGGATCCGCGCGCCCTCGATGGAGCCCTTGCGGGGGTTGGCCGCGTCGGTGTCCTGGTCGTAGATGTCGTTGACGCCGTAGATGAGCAGGTTGAACGGCAGGGTGAGCCACAGGAGGACCGGCAGTGCCCGCAGGTCGAACAGCGCCCCGGTGAGCCAGACGGCGACGAGGCCGGAACCGATGGTGTTGATCCACAGCACCGGGCGTGAGATGTGCACGAGGCGGCGCACGGCCACACCGATCCCCGACGGCGTGGTGCGCGACATCCGCTCACTGCCGTCAGTCACGGGTCCGAGCGTACCCGGCCCACCTCGACGTCGGGCCGCGGCTTCCAGGCCAGACTGTGGGGCATGCGCCTGATGCTGCTCACCGCCGGCACCCGTGGCGACGTGGAACCCTTCGCCGCCCTGGCGCGGCACGCCGCCTCGCGCGGTCACGACGTCCGACTGGCGCTGCCCGACGACGCCCCCGCGCCCGACGGCGTCGACACGGTGCCCCTCGGTCTCGACGTGCGGCGGGTGCTCGCCCCGGCCGGCCGCACACCCTGGAGGCTCGTCCGTCACGTCCGCGCCGAGGTGCGGCCCGCGATGCGCCGGATGTTCGCCGCCGCGGTGCGGGAGACGATCGCCTTCGACCCCGACGTGGTCGTGCACCACCCGCTGGTCCTCAGCGCGCCGATGGTCGCGGACACCCTCGGCGTGCCCCGTGTCCTGGCGGAGTTCGCGCCGGTGGCCACCCCCAGCGAGCGCTTCCCCGCGGCCGGTGGTCCCACGGCCACCCGTGACCTGGGCTCGTACAACCGGTCGACCTACGCCGTGCCGCGCACCGCCGCACGCCTCTTCGACGCCGACGTCGCGCGCGCCGCCGCCGAACTGCCGAGCGGGCGTCGACCCGACGGGCGCTCGCCGTCGCGCGCGACGCTGATGGCCGTGAGCCCTACGCTGCTGCCCCGACCCGACGACTGGCCGGAGCGGGTGCACCAGACCGGCGCCTGGTACGAGGACGCGACGGCGGCGTCCCTCGACACCGCCGTCGCGGACTTCCTGCGCGCCGGCCCGTTCGTCGTCGCCTCGTTCGGCTCGATGGCGACGGGGGACGCGTCGGCCCGGGGGAGTGCGATCGTCGCGGCCGCCCGTGCCCACGGTCTGCGGGTGCTGCTCGTCACCGGGTGGGGCGGGCTCGCGCTGCCCGAAGCGTGCGCCGGCGCCGACGTGCTGGCCGTGCGGTCGGTGCCGTTCGACGCGGTGTTGCCGGGCGCGGCGCTCGCCGTGCACCACGGAGGGGCCGGCACGTCGCACGCCGTCGCCCGGGCCGGTGTGCCCGCCGTCGTCGTGCCCGTCACCGCCGACCAGCCGTTCTGGGCGGCGCAGCTGCACCGCCAGGGTGTGGCCGCCGCCCCGGTCCCGCTGCGCCGCCTGTCGGTCGATGCCCTGGTGCCCGCGATGGCGGACGCCCGGTCACGGCAGGAGCGGGCCACCGAGGTGGGCGGGCTCATGCGGCAGGAGCACGGGGTGCGGCGGGCGGTCGACGTGCTCGAGTCGCTCTGAGCCGGCCTAGATCTCGACCTCGTACGGCTCGGTGTGCAGGAGCTCGTGCACGCCGGCGATGACCTCGCTCGGACGGAACGGGTACCGGTCGATCTCGGCCTGGTCGCTGATGCCGGTCATCACCAGGACGGTGTGCAGCCCCGCCTCGATGCCGGCCTGCACGTCGGTGTCCATCCGGTCGCCGATCATGCCGGTGTTCTCGGAGTGCGCGCCGATCCGGTTCATCGCCGAGCGGAACATCATCGGGTTCGGCTTGCCGACCACGTAGGGCTGCTTGCCGGTGGCCTTCTCGATCATCGCGGCGATCGCCCCCGTCGCGGGCAGGACGCCCTCGGCGCTCGGGCCGGTCGCGTCGGGGTTCGTGACGATGAACCGCGAGCCGTCGCGGATCAGCCGGACGGCCTTCGTGATCGCCTCGAACGAGTAGTTGCGGGTCTCGCCGACGACGACGTAGTCCGGGGCGGTCTCGGTCATGATGAAGCCGGCCTCGTGCAGGGCGGTCGTCATGCCGGCCTCGCCGATCACGAACGCCGAGCCGCCGGGCATCTGCGACTTGCAGAAGTCCGCCGTCGCCAGGGCGCTCGTCCAGATGCGCTCCTCCGGCACCTCGAGACCCGACCAGCGCAGCCGTGCACTGAGGTCGCGCGGGGTGAAGATGGAGTTGTTCGTCAGCACGAGGAACTCGGTGCCCTGGTCCTGCCACTGCCGGATCAGCTCCGGGGCACCGGGGAGCGCCTGGTTCTCGTGGACGAGCACGCCGTCCATGTCCGTCAGCCAGCACTCGACCTCGTCGCGGGATGCCATGCGGTCAGCGTAGTGCTCCAGGCTGCGCGGGAGCGGTCGTGCCGTAGGCTGCCGGGAACGCGTTCCCGTACGCGTACCGGAAACCCGAGGAGGACGCCGTGCCCGACGCCGAGCCTGCTGCTGCTGCTGCCGAGCCTGCTTCTGCCGAGCCTGAGGCCGCCGAGCCTGCTGCTGCCGAGCCCGAGCCCCGTCGGCGCGGGCGACCCCGCGCCCTGACCCGCGACCAGATCGTCGACGCGGCCACGGTGATCGCGAACGAGGACGGCCTCGACCGCCTCAGCTTCCGCGCCCTCGGCCAGGCGCTCGGCGTCGCCCCGATGACCGTGCACCGCACCATCGGCGGCCTCGACGACCTGCACGCCGAACTCGTCCGCCGCACCGTCGACGAGTTCACCGACACCTTCGTCTGGCCCGAGGACTGGCGTGACGTCGTCCGGGTCTTCGCCACCACCTTCCGCGACCTGCTCGTCCGGCACCCGCTGGTCCTCGAGTCGCACAGCAGCCGGGCGCCGCTGGCCTCGACCGAGTCGGACGCCGTCGCCGCCACCGTCGTCCGGGCGCTGTGTTCCGCGGGCCTGTCGGAGACCGAGGCGATGTACGCCTTCTTCGTCGTCTACGACTTCGTCGTCGGGCACACCGCCGTGCAGGTCGGGCGTGGGGACTCCGAGGCCGGCCGGCCCGAGCGACACCGGCTGGTCAGCGAGATCCTCGGACAGCACTCGTACGAGGCGCGCTTCACGATGGGGCTCGACGTGCTCCTCGACGGGATCGCGGCGCGCGCGGTGCGCTGAGCGGTCGGACGGGCTGGGCTGCGTCGGGACGGGAGGCGCGGCGGACGCACCGTACGCTGGTCACGTGACCCAGGGCCTCCCGTCCGGCGACCTGCCGGAGCCGACGCCGGCGCTCCCACCCACCCACGAGGCGACGACGCACGGCGTCGGACCGCACCCGCGGCCGTGGCCCGAGGGCCCGCAGTACGACCCGGAACTGCTCGAGCACGGCGACACCCGCAACGTCGTCGACCGCTTCCGGTACTGGAGCATGGCGGCGATCGTCGCCGACCTGGACACCCGCCGACACGGTTTCGACGTCGCCATCGAGAACTGGCAGCACGACCTGAACATCGGTTCCATCGTCCGCACCGCGAACGCGTTCCTCGCCGGGACGGTGCACATCATCGGACGGCGGCGCTGGAACCGTCGCGGGGCGATGGTCACCGACCGGTACCAGCACGTGCGGCACCACGAGGACGTCGCCGCGTTCCTCCAGGTCATGCGTGCCGAGGGGCGGCCGGTCATCGCGATCGACAACACGCCCGGGGCCTCGCGGATCGAGACGGCGGAGGTGCCGGAGCGCTGCGTGTTCCTGTTCGGGCAGGAGGGGCCGGGGCTGACGGACGAGGCGGTCTCGGGCGCGGACGGGCACCTCGAGATCACGCAGTTCGGGTCGACGCGGAGCATCAACGCCTCGGCGGCGGCGGCGATCGTGATGCACAGCTGGGTCGTCCGGCACGCGGAGCTCCCCGCCTGACGGGAGGCGCTGGCCGGTGCTGGCCGGTGCCGGTGGTCGGTCGCGTGCGCCGAGGTCGCACGACGCGCCGTCGGCCTCCCGCCGAGGTCGCACGTTCTGCCGGTCGGGGAGCCCCGGGGCGGCCGATCGAGCGACCTCGCCGGACCGGGGACGGCGGGTCGTGCGACCTCGGCTGGCCGGTGGCGGGCAGATCGTGCGACGTCGGCGGAACGGGGGCGGCGGATCGTGCGACGTCGGTGGTGCGGGGGTGGCACGACGTGCGACGTCGGCGGAATGGGGGCGGGCAGATCGTGCGACCTCGGCGGACCCGGGCGGACCGGAGGGGACCCGGGACGACCCGGACTAGCGCTGCGCGGTCGTCCGGCGGGCGACGAGCCTCGGCTCGACGAGCACCTCGGTCGTGGGCAGCCCCGGGTCCGCGATCCGCTCGAGCAACCGGGCGCCCGCGCCGCGGCCGATGTCGATGCTCCGGTCGTCGATGCTCGTGAGACCGACGTACCGAGAGGCCGCGATCGGGGTGTCGTCGTACCCGATCACCGAGATGTCCTCGGGGACGCGGAGTCCTCGCTCAGCGATCGCGGACATCGCACCGAGCGCGGTCACGTCGTTCGCGGCGAACACCGCGGTCACGTCGGGGTGCTCGTCGAGCAGGCGGTGCGTGCCGGTGACGCCGGTCTCCTCGGTGACGTCGGCAGGCAGGACGACCGCGACCCCGGTGACCGACGAGCCGCCCGTGCCTGCTCCACCGGCGGCGTCGATGCCCGCGCGCCAGCCCTCGAGCCGGGCGTCGCTGGCTGCCGACTGTCCGCCGACGAACCCGAGCCGCACGTGCCCGAGCTCGATGAGGTGTTCGGCCGCCATCCGACCGCCGGCGAGGTCGTCGTTCGCCACGGTGTCGGCGCGGGGCAGCGCTGCCCGGCCGCCGGCGACGACGACCGGGGTGCTGGTGGGGACGACGAGGTCCGGGTCGGGTTCGCCCGCGATCACCAGACCCTCGACACGCATGGACAGGAACCCCTCGACGGGGGAGACGTCGAGCCCGGTGTTGAGGAAGCGATCCGCGACGACGAGTCGGTGCCCCTGGTCCTGCAGTGATTCGCGCAGACCGGTGAGCAGGTCGACGAACCACTGGTTCCGGAAGTCGTCGAGCACGACGCCGATGGTCCGGGAGCGGGTGCCGGCGAGGGACACCGCCGCGGTCGAGGGGCGGTAGTCGAGCTCCTGGATCGCCGCGAGGACTGCCGCCCGACGCTGCTCGCTGACCCGGGGAGATCGCTGCAGCACGAGGGACACGAGCGACTTCGACACCCCCGCGCGAGCGGCGACGTCGTAGATCGTCGCGGGCTTGGTGTTCCCCATCGTCATCCTCGACCTCCGGCTGCGCACCCGCCGGGTGCGTCCCGACGATCGTACCGCTGTCGCGCTCCACGCCCGGGCCGGGCCGGACCCGACCTGCACGGCGCGCCTGCAGCCTCCCGGCCGCTGCCCGCCGCCGGTGTCGTTCGGCTGCGCACAACGGAAGCCCGCCCGGACCACGCGATGCCGCGGTTCGGACGGGTTCCTGTTGGGCCCAAGGGCGGCGGAGCCGAACGGGCCGCCGGGGCCGAACGGGCCGCCGAGGCGGCCGGGCTGCGGGCCCCTTGACCTGCACGGCTCGCCCGCAGCCTCCCGTCCGCTGCCCGCCGCCCGCCGACGGTGCCGTTCGGCTGCGCACAGCGGAAGCCCGTCCGAACCACGGGATGCCGCGGTTCGGACGGGTTCCTGTTGGGCCCCAGAGGGTCGCAGGCCTGCGGGGCCGCGGTGGCGGTGGCGGTCCGTTCGCCGACCGCCGCGGACGGTGTCGTTCGGCTGCGCACAACGGAAACCCGTCCGAACCGCGGGATGCAACGGTTCGGACGGGTTCCTGTTGGGCGCAAGCACTCCGAGCCGCCGGCCGCCCGGCCGGGCCGCGCCGGGCCGCGCCCGGCTCAGCCGATCAGGCTCGGCCGCAGGTCGCGCAGCGTCCGCGTCCGGGTCTGCCGTGCCGTCACCAGGTACGACACGAGCAGCGCCCCGAGCAGCCAGCAGAGCAGGACGCCCGCGTCGCTCCAGGCCGTGGCGAGCGAGCCGCCGTACATCGTCTGCCGGATCGCGTCGACGGAGTACGTCATCGGCAGGGCGAAGTGCAGCGCGGCGAGCGGCCCCGGCAGCGTCTGCCACGGGAAGGTTCCGCCCGCGGTGACGAGCTGGATGAGCATCAGCACCAGGCCGAGGAACTGTCCGACCGAGCCGAGCAGCACGTTCAGCGTCATGATGATCGCCGCGAAGGTCGCCGACGCCAGGATCATGATGCCGACCGTCCCGCCGGCGTGCACCACGTCGAGGTCCAGGGCGTACCGGACGATCAGGAACAGTGCCGCCATCTGCACGACGCCGAGGAGCGCCGGGGTCAGCCAACCGCCGAACACGACGCGCAACGGGCGTCGGACCGCGGTGATCGCCCGCTTCGAGATCGGCTTGAGGATGAGGAACAGCGCGTACATGCCGATCCAGGCGGCGAGCGAGATGAAGAACGGTGCCAGGCCGGCGCCGTAGTTCGCCGCCGCGGCGACGTTGTCGTCCCCGACCTTCACCGGGTCCGAGATCACCTTCGCCTGCTCGGCGCGCTGCGACGCGTCCGAGGCCGGGATCTTCGTCCGGCCCTTGTCGAGCTGGGACGCCAGTTCCGAGGAGCCGGACTCGAGCGAGTGCAGTCCCTCGGCCAGGGACGTCGCGCCCTGGTCGGCCGAGGCCGCACCGGTCGCGAGCTGCGACGCTCCGGAGGACAGCTGCGGCGCTGCGGCGGCGAGCTTCTGTGTCCCGCCGGCGACCTGCGCGGCGCCTTGGGACAGCGTCGACGCCCCGGAGGCCGCGGTCGCGATGCCGGAGGACAGCTGCGGTGCCGCGTTCGCGAGCGTCGTGGCGCCGTCCGACACCTGCTGCGCGCCGCTGCTCAGCTGGTCGATCTTCGCCGTGGTCGCACCGAGCTGCTGCTTCGCGTCCGCACCGGAGCTGTTCGCCCGCTGCACGGCCGAGTCGACCGTGGCGGTGAGTGCCTGCTGCTGCTCGGGCGTCAGGGTGACGCCCTCCGGCAGGTTCGCCGTGATGTCGGCGATCACGGTCTTCGTGTCGAGCGGCTGGATCGCCTGCACCGTCTTGTTCGCCGCGTCCACCTGCCGTGCGAGTTCGGCGTTGCCGGCGGCGACCTTCGCCGCCCCCTGCGCGAGCTGCTGCGTCTGCTCCGGCAGCGCGGCCGTCTGCTGCTGCGCCGACCGGAGGCCCGTGGCCAGCGACCCCGCACCGGTCGCCACCTGCTGCGCGCCGGAGTTCAGCGTCGCGGTCTGCGACGGCAGCGCGGCCGTGCTCGACGCCAGGGTGGAGGCACCCGAGGAGAGCTTCGCGGTGCCGGCCTCGAGCGAGTCGGCCCCGTTCGCGGCGGTCGTCGCTCCGGAGGCGAGCTTGCCCGCCCCGTCGACGGCGTCGCCCAGGCTGTCGCGGACGTCGGCGAGTCCGACGAGCAGCGTGCTCGCGGCTTCCTTGCCGACGCGTTCGGCGACGGCGGTCCGCATGGTCTTGCCGGCCTGCTCCGCGATGGTCGAGGCGAGGTACGAGTTCGTGTCCGCCGTGGTCATCACGAGTTCGGCACGCTTCGGGTCGTCGGACTGCGCCGAGGCCAGGGACTCCGAGAAGTCGTGCGGGATCGTCACGACGAAGTCGTAGGTGCCGTTGCGGACACCGGAGCGGGCGTCGGCGGCGGTGGTGCGCTTCCAGTCGAAGGCGCCGCCGTCGATGGCCTGCTTCGCGACGTCCTTGCCGTAGTCGACGTGTTCGCCGTCGAGGGTGGCGCCGGCGTCCTGGTTCACGATGGCGGCCGGGATCTGGTCGAGCTTGGCGTACGGATCGCGGTTGGCCCAGAGGTACGCGCCCCCGTAGAGCAGCGGCACGCACATCAGCGCGATGAACGCGAGACGGGCGAGGGGGGTGGCGGTCAGGCGCGCGAGTTCGGCGCGGACGAGCGAGGGGATGGTCACGAGCGGGTCTCCAGGGGAGCGGTTGCGTCAGTTGCGTCTGCGGTGTCGGCTGGGAGGCCCGTGTCGGCCCCGCCGGTCCGGGTCGCGTCCTCGGGACCCTCGGTGGTGATGGTGGTGGTGTCGAGCAGGGCCGAGGCCGTCTCCGCCGCGGCCTTCGAGGTCACGAGCACGACGGTCACCCCGCGGCGGGCGATGTCCCGGACGACGGCGAACCACTCGGCGACCACCCCGCCGTGCCGCTCGGGAGCGGTGATCACGAGCCCGGTGACGTCCGGCCGCAGGAGTGCCAGCTCGGCGAGCAGCCGCACGCGGACGTCGGTCGGCACGCGCTGCACGTGGGTGTCGGCCCAGCTCGTCATGCCGAGTTCGTCGAGCACGGTCGCGACGTCGCTGCGGGAGGGGCGACGCCCGGCGAACGCGAGCTCTTCGTGCACGATCCGCTTGAGGCTAATCACCGGGAACGGTTCGGCGACGCCCGGGGTGTCGACGAGCGCGAAGGCCCGTCGGATGCCCGCGGGGTCGTCGTGGCCGTCGAGCAGGACGCGCCCGGTGTCGGGCTTCATGCGCCCACCGGCGACGAGCGACGCCAGCACCGGGGCCTGTTCGGTCTCGACGGCGACGATGCCCGGGTGGCCGGGGGCCGCGACGGCGCTGACGGCGGGGAGCGCGGCGCCGGGTTCGGTGCCGATGCCGACGGCGGCGAGTTCGAGCGTCATGCGGGGTCCTCCGGGAGGGTGGCGGGGAGAGCGAGCAGGGCGGTGCGCCAGTCGACGCCCGCCATGCCGAGGGCGGACAGGACGACCATCCGGCGGCCGGCGTCGTCCGGGGTGGCGGAGCGTGTGGCTTCGTCGAGGACGGCCAGGCAGGCGCCCTCGACCAGGCGGCCGAGCGTCGCGGCGTCCACGTCGTCGCGCATGGTGCCGTCTGCGATGCCGAGGGCGCAGGCGTCGCGGACCTGTTCGCGCAGCGGCGCGAACACCGTGGCGACGGTCTCGACGAGTGGGCCGCGGACGGCGATGACCGCCATCGAGCGGACGTGCGACACCTCGGTCCAGAGGGTCACGGCGATCGCGGCCAGCCGGGAGGCCGGGGCCAGTCCGGCGAGGGCGGCTCGGCTGGGCATCGCGGCCAGGATGCGTTCGGCTCCGCCGGCCACGACCTCGCGCATGAGGTCGTCACGGGAGGGGAAGTGTCCGTAAATCGCACGTCGGGACAGTCCGGCGTGTGCGGCGATCGACTCGAGCGACGCGTCCGGGTCGGCCTGCAGGAGGGTCCGGGCAGCCTGGACGAGGGCGGCACGGTTCTCGGTGGCGTCCCGTCGTGGCGCGCGTGCGGGCCGATCGGTGGTGGTCATGCAGCCATCGTAATAACCTGCACACCGGTGTGCAACTTCGAGGAACCACAGGTTCTGTCCCCTGAACTGCCGACTCCCCGTGCTGGGAACGAGCACATAGCTTCATCTGGACTTCACCCGGAGTTCGGACAAACCAGGAGTGTGCTGCGTGGCACGTGCGACACCACCCACCAACCCTTCCCGTCGATACCGCTCCCCGCGGCTGCTGACCTCGATCGTCGCCGTGGCGGCACTGGCCTGCGGCGGACTCGCCGTCGGCGGTGCGGCCTCAGCGGCACCGGCCAGCACCGCCTCGGCCGGCCTCAAGCTCTCCGCCCCGCTGCGGAACGCGTCCCCGACCAAGACGGTCAGCGCGTTCGTCCGCACGACGGGTGCCGGCGCGCTCGAGGTCGACGCGCAGGCGAAGGGCGGCGACCTGACCCGCTCGAAGACGCCGTCGTCCGCCGCGAAGAGCCGGGTCGCGACGATCCGCTCGACCAACGCGAAGGTCCTCAGCGCTGTCAAGAGCGCCGACGGCAAGGCTGCTGAGCTCTACTCGACCGAGTACACCGTCCCCGGTGTCGCGGTCGTCGCCGACGTCTCGGCCTTCACCGCGATCGCGAAGCGCTCCGACGTGCTGAGCATCGTCCCGCTGCTGCCGAAGAAGATCGTCGACCCGAAGCGGAGCGCCTCGGCGGACGCCGCACCCTCGGGCGTCGACCCCGACCTCGTGCAGCCCGGCGCCGACGGTGTCACGCCGAAGAACGCCGCGAGCGACCTCTACACGAAGGCCGTCGACGCCTGGACCCAGACCGGGCACACCGGCAAGGGCGTCAACGTCGCGGTGATCGACACCGGCCTCGACTACACCCAGGCCGACTTCGGCGGTCCCGGCACCACGGCCGCCTACCAGGACGCCCTCGCCAGCACCGGAGCCCCGGCGTCGAGCTGGTACGACCCGTCGAAGTTCCTCGGCGGCTACGACTTCGCCGGCCCCACGTACAACGCGGACCCGTCCGACCCGGACGCCTACGACCCGGAGCCCGCGCCGGACGCCAACCCCATCGACGGCGAGGGCGGCGACCACGGCACCCACGTCGCCGGCACCGCGGCCGGGTTCGGCATGAACGCCGACAAGTCGACCTTCCGCGGCGACTACTCGACCCTGACCCCGCAGCAGGTGCAGGACATGTGGGTCGGCCCGGGCAGCGCCCCGCAGGCCGGGCTCTACTCGCTCAAGGTGTTCGGTGACGGCGGCGGTTCGACCGACCTGACCGGTGCCGCGCTCGACTGGGTCGGGCAGTCCCTCACCGAGGGCAAGAGCATCAACGTCATCAACCTGTCGCTCGGCTCCGACTACGGCGCAGCCGACGACCCGGACAACGCGAAGATCGACGCGCTCACCGCCCGCGGTGTGCTGCCCGTGATCGCCGCCGGCAACGCCGACGACTTCACCGACATCGGTGGCTCGCCGGGCAACTCGGCCGGTGCCCTGACCGTCGCCGCGAGCGCGACCGGGCAGAGCCTGTTCGACGGTGTCGAGGCGACCGCCCCGGCGGACGTCGCGAAGACCTGGCGCGCGCAGTACTCGCAGGACTACCAGGGCGCGCTGCCCGTCGAGGGTGACGTCGTCGTCCCGACCACGGACATCGACGGCTGCACGGCCTTCAGCGCCGACCAGGCAGCCGCGATCGCCGGCAAGGTCGTCTGGCTCAAGTGGACCGACGGCGCCCTCGAGTGCGGTTCCGGTGCTCGGTTCAAGAACGTCGCCGCTGCCGGCGGCATCGGCGTCCTCCTCGCCGGCACGGTGAACACCTTCGACTCGGGCATCGCGGGCAACGCGACCATCCCGGGTGCCGAGCTGACCCGTGACAGCGTGACGGGCCTCCAGGCCGCGGCGAAGGCCGGGACCCTGCACGTCCGGTTCGCCGACGAGCTGCGGGGCTTCCAGCTCGCCACCGACGCCGAGACGGTGAACACCCTGGCGTCCTTCAGCAGCCGCGGTGAGCACGGGTCGTACGGCGACGTCGTCAAGCCGGACATCGCCGGCCCCGGCGTCAACGTGATCTCGGCCGCCAACGGCACCGGCAACGACCGGCTGTCGCTCAGCGGCACCTCGATGGCCACCCCGCACGTCGCCGGCGTCGCCGCACTCGCGTTCGAGGCCCACCCGGGCTGGAGCGCACCGGAGATCAAGGCAGCACTCATGAACACGGCCACGCACGACGTGCGCCAGAGCGCGAAGGACAGCCAGTCCGCCACCCTGCTCCGCCAGGGCACAGGGCGGGTCGACGCCCTCCAAGCCGTGCAGGACGGCACCACCGTCCGCAGCCAGGAGAACGGACAGCTCGTCACCGCGTCCTTCGGGGTCGTCGAGGTCGGCGCGGCCACCACCGAGAAGCGCACCCTGCTGGTGCGCAACACCTCGGCCACCGCGCACACCTACCGCGTCGCCTACGAGTCGCGCATCGCCCAGCCCGGCGTCGCGTTCACGCTGAGCGCCGACACGGTCACCGTCGCCGCGGGCGGCACCGCCACGGTGACGGTCACCATGACGATCGCCGACCCGACGCTGCTGCGGAAGGTCATCGACCCGACGCAGGTCGCGGTCGAGGGCGGCACACCGCGGGAGTTCGTCCCGGCCGCCACCGGCCTGGTCACGTTCACCCCGGCCGCCGACGGCGTCACGCCGCTCCGACTCGGCGTCTACGCCGCGCCGGAGCCGGTCAGCGCCCTGCACGCGGACGACGTGGTGTTCTCCGGCGCGGCCCGTACCAGCGTCATCACGATGGCGGGCCGCGGCCTGTCCCAGGGAACCGGCACGACCGGGTACCAGGCACTCGTCGCACCGTTCCAGCTCGGCGGCACGGACCCCAAGGAGTCGTTCCCGGACGGTACCGCGAAGCAGACGCTCGGCGGCGCGGACATCCGTGCCTACGGCGCCAACTCCACGGCGCTCGGCCTGGCCGACAAGTCGAAGGGCCTGGTGTCCTTCGGAGTGCAGACCGACGGGGCCGAGTCGAACCCCGGCCAGTCGAACAACGTCGAGGTGCTCATCGACACGAACCGTGACGGCGACCCGGACTTCCTGACGTACGACACGAAGTCGGCGACGGCGGACGTGACGATCGTCAAGACGATGGACCTGCACCAGAAGGACCCGAAGAAGCAGATCGTCGACACGCGGCCCCTCGGTGGTGTCGCAGCCGGCGTCGACGTCAACACGTTCGACTCCGCGGTCAAGGTGCTGCCGGTGTCGCTCGCGGCGCTCGGCTACACGGCGAAGTCGACGTCCGGTGTCTTCGACTACTCGGTTGTGACCGAGTCGTCGTACTCGCCGACGCTGCCGACGGCCGCGTCCTCGGTGGTCGACGAGACGAAGACCGCGACGTTCAACGCCTTCCAGCCGGCGGTGTCGTTCACGGCGAACGGGACGTCGAACCTGACCTACCCGGACACGTCCGTCAAGGTCATCCGGGCCTCGGCCAGCTCGACCACGGCGAAGGTGCTGCTCCTGCACCTGCACAACGCCCCGGGCGACCAGGCGGACCTGCTCAGCACGACCTCGGTGACGCCGAAGCTCGCGCTGGTCTCCAGCCAGGTCAAGATCACGGGTTCGCTCAAGGTCGGGACCAACATGCGCGGACGCACCGGCAACTGGAACACGGACGGCATCACGTTCACGTACAAGTGGCTCCGTGACGGCAAGGACACCGGCTCGAAGGCGTCGACCTACAAGACGTCGACGAAGGACGTCGGACACAAGCTGTCGCTCACCGTGACCGCGAAGAAGTCCGGGTACGAGAGCACGTCGATCACCTCGGCCCCGACGGGCACGATCACCAAGTAAAGAGGGACGAGACACGGCACGAGCGGGCGGTCCGGCAACGGGCCGCCCGCTCCGTCGTGCGGTGCACGGCAGTGCCCCCCGTTCGCGGGCGGGATGTGCGCCAACGGGACAGGTAGTTAGACGAACTAGGTACTTCGTGACAGTGTTGCCACATGCGAACGAACACCCTGGTGCAGCTCCGGCAGAACCCGATGGAGTGGCGACGACGTGGCCTCACCCCGCCGGACGCCATCCGGGCCATGGTGGAGGAACGACTCGCCGAACCGGGCCACACCCAGTCGTTCGGGGACCCCTCGTACGCCGACTTCTTCCGCGGCTGACAGCGCGCGGTCGCGACGCGACCACCTGACGGACGGGAGGCCCGGTACCAGCTGGTACCGGGCCTCCCGTCCGTCGGTGCGAGCGGGTGTCTGCTCAGGCGTCGGGACGCTCGTCCGCGGCTTCGCGGCCACGGTCGGTCTCGGGCATGACGTCGGAGGGGGCGCCCTCGACCGAGCCGATGCCGCCGTCGGTCAGCTCCTCGGCCTGCTGCGTGTCGAGCAGACGGTTCATGTCGTCGATGGGGTCGCTCATGGTGGTTCCTCTCGTCATGGTCGTGGTGCTGTCCCCAGCGTGCTCTGGCGCAGCCGGGTACTCCACAGGTGGCGGCACCCCGGTGACGCGGAGATGACCAGCCGATAGACTCGGGTGGACCACCGGCCGGGACGGCCGTGTGCGGTCCTCCGCCAACGTGAGGAGAACCAGATGCCCGCAGCAGTCATCATCGGCGCCCAGTGGGGCGACGAGGGCAAGGGGAAGGCCACCGACCTCCTCGGTTCCCGCATCGACTACGTCGTGAAGTTCAACGGCGGCAACAACGCCGGACACACGGTCGTCGTCGGCGGCGAGAAGTACGCGTTGCACCTGCTGCCCTCGGGCATCCTGACGCCGGGCGTCACCCCGATCATCGGCAACGGCGTCGTCGTCGACCTCGAGGTCCTGTTCCAGGAGCTCGACGCGCTGAAGGCCCGTGGCGTCGACGTCTCGAAGCTCCGCGTCTCGGCCAACGCCCACGTCATCACGCACTACCACCGCACCATCGACAAGGTGACGGAGCGCTTCCTCGGCAAGCGCCAGATCGGCACCACGGGTCGCGGCATCGGACCGACCTACGCCGACAAGATCAACCGCGTCGGCATCCGCATCCAGGACATCTTCGACGAGAACATCCTGCGGCAGAAGGTCGAAGCGGCCCTCGACCAGAAGAACCACCTGCTGGTCAAGGTCTTCAACCGCCGGGCGATCGACGCCGAAGAGGTCGTCGAGTCGCTGCTGTCCTTCGCGGACCGGCTGCGTCCGATGGTCGCCGACACCGCGCTCGAGATCCACCGGGCGCTCGAGCGCGGCGAGACCGTCCTGTTCGAGGCCGGCCAGGCCACGATGCTCGACGTCGACCACGGCACGTACCCGTTCGTGACGTCCTCGTCGGCGACGGCCGGCGGCGCCGCGACCGGCTCGGGCATCGGCCCGGGCAAGCTCGAGCGCATCATCGGCATCGTCAAGGCGTACACGACCCGCGTCGGCGCCGGCCCGTTCCCGACCGAGCTGTTCGACGAGTCGGGGGAGTTCCTCCGCGCCAACGGCTTCGAGTTCGGCACCACGACCGGTCGCCCGCGTCGCTGTGGCTGGTACGACGCCCCGATCGCCCGCTACACGGCACGCATCAACGGCGTGACCGACTTCGTGCTCACCAAGCTCGACGTCCTGACGGGTCTCGAGACGATCCCGGTGTGCGTCGCGTACGAGGTCGACGGCGAGCGTGTGGACGAGGTCCCGGTGTCGCAGTCGGACTTCCACCACGCCAAGCCCGTGTACCAGGAGTTCCCCGGCTGGTCCGAGGACATCACCGGCGTCCGCGAGTTCGACGACCTGCCGAAGAACGCGCAGGACTACGTGCTGGCGGTCGAGGCGATGTCCGGCGCACGGATCTCCGCGATCGGTGTCGGCCCGGGCCGTGACGCGATCGTCGTCCGGCACGACCTGCTCGGCCAGGGCTGAGCGTGCGGATCCTCTTCGTCTGCAGCGGCAACATCTGTCGGTCGCCGCTCGGCGCCCAGGTGCTCCACGAGCGCCTGGGCCCGGCGGCGTCGGTGCACGTCATCGAGTCGGCGGGCACGATCGCCGACGACGGTGCCGTGATGGACGGTGCAGCGGCCGAGCAGTCCGCACGCCTCGGGGGACACCCGGAGGCCCACCGGTCCCGCTACCTGACCGAGCGGATCGCCGGGGCCGCCGACCTGGTGCTGACGGCCGAGCGCTCCCACCGTGCCGCGGTCGTGCAGCTCGCGCCGCGGGCCGCCAAGCGGGCGTTCACCATCAAGCAGTTCGCGCGGGTGCTCGACGGCCTCGAGCCCGGGGACCTGGCGGACGTGCAGTCGCCCGAGGCCCTGGTCGAGCGGGTCGCCCGGCTGCGGGGGACCGTGCCGCCGCCTGCCGACCCGGCAGACGACGACGTGGACGACCCCTACCGTCGCTCCGAGTCCACGCACGTGCGGGTCGCGGACGAGATCGACGCCGCGCTGACGACGATCGCGGACGCCCTGCGCGCGGTGTCCTGAGGCCTGGCCGCCCCGAGACGCCCCCGTTCACGGCCCACCCCCCCCGGTGGGCCCGACCCCCCCCCCCCCCGGGCGGGGGGCGGCCCGCTGCCGCCGGGGCGCCGGGCGCGCGGGCGGCGCGGGGG
>NZ_JARUXD010000217.1:0-217 GCF_030433875.1 Curtobacterium sp. PsM8
TCGTGGGGGGGGGGCGCGAGACGGGGCCCCCCCCCCCACGCCCCCCCCCCCCCGCCCCGGGGGGGGGGCACGCCCCCCGCCCCCCCCCCACCCCCCCCCCCGCCGGGGCCGCCCGGGGCCCCCGGCCGCTCGGCTCCCCTCATCTCTCCACCCGGCCCCCCCCGCTGTCGGCGCCCCCCCCCAATCCCGCCCCCCCCCCCCCGCACGGCTCCGGCAC
>NZ_JARUXD010000218.1:0-217 GCF_030433875.1 Curtobacterium sp. PsM8
GTTTTTTAGGTGGGGTTGGGGGGGGGGGGGTGGGGTTTTGGGGGGCGGGGGGGGGGTTTTTTTTATGTTGGGGGTTGGTTATTTTAATTTGTGTTTTTTTTTTTGTGTTTTTTTTTTTTTTTTTGTGTTTTTTTTTTTTTTTTTTTTGTTGGGTTTTGTGGTTTTTTTTTTTTTTTTTTTTTTTGGTGTTGTTTGTTTTTGGTTGGGGGGGGGGGCC
>NZ_JARUXD010000219.1:0-216 GCF_030433875.1 Curtobacterium sp. PsM8
GTCCAGACCTGTGAGCCGCGAAACAGTGGCGACAACCTGGGCCCTGTCAGCCGGATCGAGGCGGTGGCCCGCAGCTAGCGCCTTGCGATAGGGGCCGTCTGCAAACCCCTCGGCCTCGTCAAGGACATCTTCGAGAGTGCGATCGGCATTGTGGCCGTGGTAATGGGCGTTTGCCGCGTAGGTGGGAAGAAAACCGATGCACGCCCGATCCCAGGT
>NZ_JARUXD010000220.1:0-216 GCF_030433875.1 Curtobacterium sp. PsM8
GGGCAGGAATTACGGAGACATCGAGTTAATATGAATAACGAACAGAAAACGCGGGACTTGGCCAAGAAGGTCATGGGATTCGTGTGGAAAAGCGATGCTGGCATAGGGTGCTGGGTCGAGCCGCTGGGAAAGTGGCGACTGAAGTTTTCCCCCTACCGCTCCCACGACGAAGCCCACGAGTTGCTGGGCAAGCTGACGGAGGAGCAGTGGCATGGC
>NZ_JARUXD010000221.1:0-216 GCF_030433875.1 Curtobacterium sp. PsM8
CGTCAGCGGGGTCCAGCTGCCCCAGAGCAGCGCCCACAGGACGGTGCGCCCGAGCACGAGCGGCACGTCGTACCGCCCCGCCAGCGCCATCCGACGGGCGTTCGTGCACCGCTTGACGTCGCTCATCGGGTCGTACCGCCCAGGACGGCCTGCCCGTACCGGGCGGGGGACTCGAGCGCCTCGGCCGCCCGCGTCGCGTAGCCGGAGCGGGGGCCG
>NZ_JARUXD010000222.1:0-216 GCF_030433875.1 Curtobacterium sp. PsM8
AACATCCGCCTGCATCTGGTCCGGCTGGAACTCCAGCACGCCTGACAGGGGACCTCGAGCGTCCGCGATGTCGCCCAGCGGTGGGGGTTCGAGCACCTCGGTCGGTTCTCGGCGGCCTACCGTGTGGCGTTCGGCGAGTACCCTCACACCACACTGCTACGCTGACGGAGCGCCGACGAGACCCGGACGCACCCTCCGCCGGATCCCACCCACGTC
>NZ_JARUXD010000223.1:0-215 GCF_030433875.1 Curtobacterium sp. PsM8
TCGGAATGTGACCGGGCGTTTCCCTCTCGCTATGACCACCGGAACACCATCGACCCGAAACGGATCAAACAGGTCCCAGCCATCCCCCACCAACGGTTCGGTGTCAACACCCCCGCCGAAACAGGGTTGACGACACCCCACACCGGTGGGGTAGCTGAACTATTCAGTTTGATTCCCGATCGTCTGTCGGGAACCACAAAGTGGACGCGAGCCCT
>NZ_JARUXD010000224.1:0-215 GCF_030433875.1 Curtobacterium sp. PsM8
GGCCGAGCGCCCTGCACCCCCCCCCGGAGTGATCCCGGGGCGGGCGTCGTCCGTCCCCCGGCGTCGAGCACCCCCCCCCCCCCCCCCGGGGGCCGCCCCGGCCGCCGCCCCCCCCCCGCCGGGGGGGTGTCCATGTGGGGTGCGGGGGCCGGGGGGGGGGGGGGAGGGGCCCGTGGCGTCGCGCCGCGCGGGGTCCCCGGGGGCCCCCGACGAGC
>NZ_JARUXD010000225.1:0-214 GCF_030433875.1 Curtobacterium sp. PsM8
CGCCCGGTCCCACCGGCCGTCGGACTTCGCCCCGTCGAAGTCCGCCTGACCGCGTGGGCGCATCCGTCCCGGCTCGCCCAGCGCCCCGCCCAGCCCGACGTTCCGCTGCGCCCACAGCGACGCCTTCCGTCGCGGCGTGAACCGCTGGTGGAACGTGGCGTCGTCGAGGCCGCGCTTCGACCCGTCGCTCCCGCCGGCGCAGAGCGCCGCGGCG
>NZ_JARUXD010000226.1:0-213 GCF_030433875.1 Curtobacterium sp. PsM8
TCTTCCTCGAGGTCCGTGGGCGCCCTGTGTCTTACCAGCGCGAGGCCCTGGATGAGGCCAACGCCTCCCGGCAGCGCTGGCAGCCCGAGCCGTGGCAGGCCGACGCCTTGGTCAGCACCTACACGGCGATAGCCGACGGTTCGCTCCGCAAGGTGTACGGTGACCTCGAGCGGGTCACCCGCCGTCCGCCGATTGCACTCCGTCAGGTCCTGG
>NZ_JARUXD010000022.1:0-48954 GCF_030433875.1 Curtobacterium sp. PsM8
GCCCGTGACCAGCTGGTCACGGGCCTCCCGTCATGTGGTCAGCGCGGTGCGCGGACCGTCACCGCACTCAGCGGGCGGTGCGGGCCCCGGCGCGCGGCAGGACGATGCCGAGCAGGATCATCGCGACGGCGAGCACCAGGTGCAGCACGTTGTCGGCGACGTTCAGCGGCACGAAGTTCGCGGCGCTGGCCATGCCGGCCGTGAACAGGCCGTAGATGAAGAGCACGGCGTAGACGATGCCGCCGATGAGCAGGTACTGGCGGGCGAAGCCGTGCGAGCGGGCGGCGAGCAGGCCGACGATGCCGAACAGCAGGTGGACGATGTTGTGCAGGACGGACACCTGGAAGATGCCGAGCAGCTTGGCCATCGAGTCGTTGCCGCCGACCGACATGGTGCCCATGTCCATCGTCAGGCCGGGGATGAAGCCGGCGATGCCGACGATGATGAAGACGACACCGAAGAGCAGCGCGCCCTTCTGGGTGAGCGTGGTGCCGTAGCCGGAGCGTGCGGATGCGTTGGTGGTCATCAGGGGAACCCTTCGTCAGGAGTCGACGCGGTCGGTTGCCATGCGCCTCGCAGGACATTCGGAGTGGACCAGCAGTCGGTTTGGTGGGAGAACCCAGCAGTACACGAGAAGGGGGCGTCAGGACCGGACCAGGCGCTTGATGGCCAGTGTGGCTTCCTGGATCTTCGCTTCGGCCTCGTCGCCACCCCGGGCGACCGCGTCGGTGACGCAGTGGCGCAGGTGGTCCTCGAGCAGCCCCATCGACACCGCCTGCAGTGCCTTCGTCATCGCGGACACCTGGGTGAGGATGTCGATGCAGTACTCCTCGTCCTCCACCATGCGCTGCAGTCCGCGCGCCTGGCCCTCGATCCGGCGCAGGCGCTTGCGATAGTCGTCCTTCGCGGAGATGTAGCCGTGGTGGTGCGTGGTCTCCGCTGTCTCTTCGCTCATCGGGAACAGATCCTCGTCGTCGGCGTTACGGTAGGGGTACCCCCTGAGGGTATGCGAGCAGCGTACCCGTCCGACGGGTGACACGAGGAGGACCGGATGACCGACCAGCAGACCGCGATCTACGGCATCGACGGCATGACGTGCGAGCACTGCGTCATGAGCATCGACGAAGCCTTCCGGGAGCTGCCGGGCGTCACCGACGTGCGCGTCGACCTGGTCGCCGGCGGCCGTTCCACCGCGACCGTGACCAGCACCGAGCCGCTGGACGACACCGCTGTCGACGCCGCGGTGGACGAGGCCGGCTACACCCTGGCGGAGCGCTGAGCCCGGTGGCGACGACGACCCCGGCTCCGGTCGAGCTCGCGATCGAGGGCATGACGTGCGCCTCGTGCGCGAACCGCATCGAGCGCAAGCTCAACCGGATGCCGGGCGTCTCCGCGACCGTGAACTACGCCACCGAGACCGCGACGGTCTCGCTGCCCGACGGCACCGCGGTCGACGACGCCATCGCCACCGTCGAGCAGGCCGGCTACGGCGCCCGCCGCCCCGAGCCCGCGCAGCCCGACGTGGACGCCCTGGCGCCCCTCCGCCGACGCCTGGTGGTCTCCACGGTCCTGGCGGTCCCGGTCGTCGCGCTGTCGATGGTGCCGGCGTTCCAGTTCCCGTGGTGGCAGTGGGTCGCACTCGTGCTCGCCGCCCCGGTGGCGACCTGGGGGGCCTGGCCCTTCCACCGCGCCGCCGCCCTGAACGCCCGCCACGGATCCGCGACGATGGACACCCTCGTCAGCCTGGGCATCGTTGCCGCCGGGCTCTGGTCCCTCTGGGCGCTGGTGTTCGGCGGTGCCGGCGGACCCGACATGCACATGACCTTCGCGTTCACCGCCCCCCGCGGTGCCGCCCCGGAGCCGTACCTCGAGGTCGCGGCCGCCGTGACGGTGTTCCTGCTCGCCGGCCGGTACGCCGAGGGCCGCGCGAAGACCCGGTCGAGCGCCGCCCTCCGCGCCCTGCTCGCCCTGGGTGCCAGCACGGCCCGGGTGCTCCGTGACGGCCGCGAGGTCGAGGTCCCGGCCGCGTCCCTCCGCGTCGGCGAGCGGTTCGTCGTCCGCCCCGGTGAACGCATCGCCACCGACGGCACCGTCGTCGACGGCACCAGCGCGATCGACACCAGCGTCATGACGGGGGAGAGCGTCCCCGTCGAGGTCGGCCCGGGCACCGCGGTGACCGGTGCGACCGTCAACGTCGGCGGCCTGCTCACCGTCGAGGCCGTCCGGGTCGGCGCGGACACCGAGCTCGCCCGGATCGGCACGCTCGTGACCCAGGCGCAGACCGGCAAGGCCGACGTCCAGCGCCTGGCCGACCGGGTCTCCGGCGTCTTCGTCCCCGTCGTGCTCGGACTCGCCGCCCTGACCCTGGTCGGGTGGCTCGTGCTCACGGGTGACGTCGAGGCTGCCCTGACCGCCGCGGTCGCGACCCTCGTCATCGCCTGCCCCTGCGCGCTCGGGCTCGCGACACCGACCGCGCTGCTGGTCGGCACCGGTCGTGGGTCGCAGCTCGGCATCCTGATCCGCGGGCCGCAGGTCCTCGAGGCCACTCGCCGGATCGACACCGTCCTGCTCGACAAGACCGGCACGGTCACCACCGGCACGATGCGCGTGACCGAGGTCCTGCCCGCCGCGGGCGAGGACGCCGACGCCGTCCTCCGTGCCGCGGCCGCCGCCGAGTCCGGGTCCGAGCACCCGATCGCCCGCGCGGTCGTCACCGCAGGCGCCGCGGGCACTGACCGCCATGGCTCCGAGGCCCGTCCCGAGTCCTTCGCATCCACCGCCGGACTCGGTGTCCAGGCGCTCGTGGACGGCGTGTTGGTCCTGGTCGGCCGCCCGTCCTGGCTCCGCGATGCCTGGTCGGCCACCATGCCCGGGTCCCTGTCCACCGCGGCGACCGAGACCGAGACCGCCGGACGGACCACCGTCGCCGTCGCCTGGGACGGCCGGGTCCGCGGGCTCGTCGTCGTCGAGGACACCGTCGCGCCCGGAGCCGCCGAAGCCGTCCGTCGGCTGCACGAGCTCGGCCTCGACACCATGCTCCTCACCGGCGACGCCGCCGGGGTCGCGGAGCGCGTCGCTGCCGAGGTCGGCATCGACCGGGTCACCGCCGGCGTCCGACCCGAGGACAAGTACCGGATCGTCACCGAGCTGCAGGCGGCCGGCCGGACCGTCGCGATGGTGGGCGACGGCGTGAACGACGCCGCCGCACTCGCCGCCGCGGACCTCGGCATCGCGATGGGCACCGGGACGGACGCCGCCGTCGAGGCCGCCGACATCACCCTGGTGCGTGCCGACCTCCGGGCCGCGGTGGACGCCGTCCGGCTGTCGCGCCGGACCCTCCGCACCATCCGGACGAACCTGTTCTGGGCCTTCGCCTACAACGTCGCCGCGATCCCGCTCGCGATGGCCGGGCTGATGAACCCCGTCATCGCCGGGGCCGCCATGGCGCTGTCGTCGGTCTTCGTGCTGACCAACAGCCTGCGCCTCCGCCGGTTCCGTTCCGTCGACGGGAGCGCCCGGTGAGCGGGCACAGCGACGACATGAGCGGCCACGGCACCACCACGTGGTCGATGGCAGCCCAGGCCACCCTGCACTGCCTGACCGGGTGCGCGATCGGCGAGGTCCTCGGCATGGTGATCGGCACCGCGACCGGGCTGCACAACGTCGGCACCGTGGTGCTGTCGATCGTGCTGGCGTTCGTCTTCGGCTACGCCCTGACCATGCGCGGGGTGCTCCGCTCCGGCCTGTCGCTCGGCGCCGCACTGCGGGTCGCGCTCGCCGCCGACACCGTGTCGATCGCGGTGATGGAGGTCATCGACAACACGGTCGTGGTCGCGATCCCGGGTGCCCTCGACGCGCAGCTCGACCAGTGGTTGTTCTGGGGCTCGCTCGCGCTGTCCCTCGCCCTGGCCTTCGTCGTCACGACCCCGGTCAACCGGGCGTTGATGCGCCGAGGGCTCGGGCACGCGAAGGTGCACGCGCACCACTGAGCGCACCACCGCACCGATGACATGACGGGAGGCCCGGTACCAGCTGGTACCGGGCCTCCCGTCATGCGGTCAGCGCGTGTGTGCCGTCCGGTCAGGCGTCGGAGTCGCCGTCGGCGGCGTCCTCTTCCGGGTTGAAGTGCGAGTCGTCACCGGTGAACCCGGCCGCCACACCGCCGGGCTCGTTGGGGACGGTCCCGTCGTCGCCGAGTCCGTCCGGCTTCGGCGTGCCCTCGGGGTCGTGCGCCGTGGTGTCGTTGCTCATCGTGTGCTCCTTCGCAAGTGCTGACCGGACTCGGATCGGGCTCAGAAGGCGGGCGTGCCGCCAGCGACCGTGATCGTGGAACCGGACTGGTAGCTCGATTCTGGACTGACCAGGTGGACGTACGCCGCGGCCAGCTCGGCCGGCTGACCCGGTCGGCCGTAGGGCGCCTGCTGCCCGAAGGTCGACACCGTCTCGGCGTCGTCCGAACCCGGCTGCAGCGGCGTCCACACCGGACCCGGCGCGACCGAGTTGACGCGGATGCCCTTCGGCGCGAGCTGCTGGGCGACCGCCTCGGTGAAGAGCTTGATCGCACCCTTCGAGACGGCGTAGTCGATCTTGTCCGGCGACGGGGTGGACGCCTGGATCGAGCCCGTCGTGACGATCGTCGAGCCGGGCTCCAGGTGCGGGACCGCGGCCTTCGTCAGCCAGAACAGCGAGTAGATGTTCGTCTTGAAGGTGGAGTCGAACATCGACGTGTCGAGGGTCAGGATGTCGTCGTTGCTGTCCATCCGGCCGGCGACCATCACCAGGGTGTCCAGGCCGCCGAGCTCGTCGACGCCCTTCTGCACCAGGTCGATGCAGTACTGCTCGTCCGAGATGTCACCGGGGAACAACACGATCTTCCGGCCTTCGCCCGCGAGCAGGTCGCGGACCTCCTCCGCGTCCTGCTGCTCGTCGGGCAGGTAGGACAGCACCAGGTCGGCGCCCTCCCGGGCGAGACCGATGGCGGCGGCCCGGCCGATGCCGGAGTCGGCGCCCGTGACGATGCCGCGGAACCCCTCCAGCCGGGCCTTGCCGACGTAGCTCTCCTCGCCGTGGTCCGGCTTCGGGTCCATCTTCCAGGCGGCCCCGGGCAGCGACTGCTCCTGCTTCGGGAACGGCGGGACCGGGTACAGCGTGGTCGGATCGTGCTTCTCGTACTGGCTCATGCTCTCACTGTCCTCTCGGGGTGACTGGAGGCCTCTCGGGCTACTGCAGGGCCGTGAAGGAGGCGTCGCGGACGAGCAGCGTCGTCGCGTCGCCGTCCACGGCCTGGTCGGGGTCGCTCGACAGGCCGAGGGACCAGGTGCCGCCGCCCGGACGCTCCGGCAGCGTGAACTCGACGGTCGTCTCGGAGGCGTTGAGGAGCAGCGCGATGCTGTCGTCGCCCTGCGCGAGCACCAGGATCACGGCGCGGTTGCCGCCGTCGGTCCAGTCGCCGTCCTCGAAGCCGTTGGCGTCGGCGCGGAGCACCGACACGGTCGACGGCGAGTCGCCGGGAGCGGTGCGGTACCACTCCGGGCGCAGCGCGACGTGCTGCTTGCGGAACGCGATCGCCGCGGTCGTGAAGGCGAGCAGGTCCTGGTCCGCCGCGGCCCAGTCGAACCACGAGATCTCGTCGTCCTGGCAGTAGGCGTTGTTGTTGCCGCCCTGCGAGCGGGCGATCTCGTCACCACCGAGGATCATCGGCACACCGGCCGAGAGCAGCAGCGTGCCGAGGAAGTTCCGGCGCTGGCGGTCGCGGTAGTCGTTCACCGCGCCGTCGTCGGTCGGGCCCTCGATGCCGCCGTTGAACGAGGTGTTGTTGCTCTCGCCGTCGTTGTTGTCCTCGCCGTTCGCCTCGTTGTGCTTCTCGGCGTACATGGTGAGGTCGGCCAGCGTGAAGCCGTCGTGCGCGGTGACGAAGTCGACCGAGCAGAGCGGCGAGCGGCGGGAGCCCTCGTAGACGTCCGGGGAGCCGAGGACACGCTGCACGGCGTCACCGAGGGTGCCCTCGTCACCGCGCCAGAACGAGCGGAGGTCGTCGCGGTACTTGCCGTTCCACTCGGACCAGTCGGCTGGGAAGCCACCGACCTGGTAGCCGGCGGTGTCCCAGGGCTCGGCGATCATCTTGACGTCGCGGAGCACCGGGTCCTGGTGGATGATGTCGAGGAACGCGGAGTGCTTCTCGGCCTCGCCGTCCTGACGGGTCAGCGTGGTCGCGAGGTCGAAGCGGAAGCCGTCGACGTGCATCTCCTCGACCCAGTAGCGGAGCGAGTCCGTGATGAGGCCGAGCGCCGTCGGGTGCGACACGTTGAGGCTGTTGCCCGTGCCGGTGGTGTCGAAGTAGTTCGCCTCGTCGCCCTCGACCAGCCGGTAGTACGACTGGTTGTCGAGGCCCTTGAAGGACAGCGTCGGGCCCATGTGGTTGCCCTCGGCGGTGTGGTTGTAGACGACGTCCAGGATGACCTCGAGGCCCGCGGCGTGCAGGGCCTTGACCATCTCCTTGAACTCCGCGACCTGCTGGCCTGCGGTGCCCGAGGCGGCGTACTCGTTGTGCGGGGCGAAGAAGCCGATGCTGTTGTAGCCCCAGTAGTTGCGGAGGCCCTTGTCCTCGAGCGTGGAGTCCTGCACGAACTGGTGGATCGGCAGCAACTCGACCGCGGTGATGCCGAGGTCGGTGAGGTGCTTGATCGCGGCCGGGTGCGCCAGGCCCGCGTAGGTGCCGCGGATCTCCTCGGGCACGTCGGGGTGCTGCTTGCTGAAGCCCTTCACGTGGACCTCGTAGACGACGGTGTCGGCCAGCGGGGTCTCGAGGCGGGTGTCGCCGTCCCAGTCGAACGAGCGGTCGGCGACGATCGAGCGGGGCATGGCGGCGGCCGAGTCGGACTCGTCCATCTGCTCCGGCTCGTCCATGTCGTGGCCGAACAGTTCCTGGCCCCACTGGTACCCGCCGTCGATCGCGGTGGCGTAGGGGTCGAGCAGGAGCTTCGCCGGGTTGTGGCGCAGGCCGTTCGCCGGGTCCCAGGCGCCGTGCACGCGGAAGCCGTAGCGGGTGCCGACGGTGACGTCCGGCACGACGTCGTGGAAGGTGTAGCCGGTGCGGTTCGTCAGCTCGGTCCGGTGCTCGGTGCCGTCGTCGTCGAACCGGCAGAACTCGATGCGCTCGGCGGTGCTGGAGAAGACGGCGACGTTGGCGCCGCCGTCGACGAGGGTGACGCCGAGGGGGTTCCGCGTGGAGGAGGTCATGACTCCTTCTACCGGTCGGCGACTGTGCCCGGCACCGATCGGCGTACCCCGGCGTCGCCCCCGGTGCCGGCCGACGCGACGCACCGGGTGCTCGCGCACGACGGACAGACATGGGAACATCAGGGCGTGACCCATCTGCGCCCGAGCTCGGGGACCCCCGACGGCTTCCGTGCCGTCCGGTTGGCGGGGACGAGTGCGACCCGACCCGCGAGTCTCAGCGACACGTACGGTACCGGCGGCGGCATCGGCGACGAGCGCTCGGCGTTCCGGTACACCGGCGCCGGTGACGCCGACCTGTCGCTCCGCGGATCCGCGGTCGAGGGCCGCCGGACCGGCACGATGGAGCCCCGCGCCGACCACATCGTCTTCTGGATCGGGGACGGCAGCGCGGTCATCAGCGACCAGGACGGTGTCCGCACCACGGTCCGCCCCGGCCAGCCGTTCCTCATCGCCGCTGCGTTCCGCTACGAGTTCGAGGCCGCCACCGGCCGTGTGTCGATGCTGCACCTGTCGGACCGGCTCCTGCGGTCGGCGCTCGCCGCCGAGGGCATCCAGGTCGCCGGTCCGCTGCGGTTCCGCCGGACCGAGTCCGACGCCGACCTCGCCGCACTGCGGTCGGTCCTGCAGGAGCTCGGTGCCGCGATCACGGACGAGTCGGTCGTCGGCCGCGAGCGCGCCGAACTGAACGCCCGGATCGCCCGGACCGTGGTCGCCACGTTCCCGGTGGACGCCCCCGCGACCACGAGCAGCGAGCGACTCCGCGTCGCGCTGACGTACATCCAGGAGCACGCGCACGGGGTGGTCACGCTCGCGGACATCGCCGCCGCCGCCGGGATGAGCCCGCGCGGGCTGCAGCAGTCGTTCAACCGGTCGGTCGGGGTGTCTCCGCTGGCGCACCTGCGGAACGTCCGGCTCGACGCCGTGCACGAGGCACTCCGGTCCGCCGACCCGTCGACCGCCGCGGTGGCCGAGGTCGCCCGGGAGTGGGGCTTCGCCCACCTCGGTCGGTTCTCCGGCGCGTACCGGGCACGGTTCGGCGAGCTGCCGAGTGCGACGCTGCGGAGCGGCGTGCACGCGGACTGACCGCGAGCTCGCTGCGCGGCCGGGCGCGGCCGGGCGCGACAGGCCGCGGCCGGGAGGCCCGGATCACCCCCGCCCCGCCGCCTCCGTCAGCCGCGGTGCGCGTCCACCGCGGCCCGCGCTGCCCGCACCACCTCGGCGTCGGTCTCGAAGTGCCCGGTGCCGGAGTCCCCGGCGCCCATGGGCACGCCCCCGTGCGCGGTGTCCGCCAGCCGCTTCGCCGAGAGGTGCACGGCGGCGGCCCCGGTCCCGAGCAGCACGGGCACGTCCGCGGGTGTGACGCCGGCGCCGGCCATCACCTGGACGGACCCGGCGGCCGCGACCATCCGCGCGATGGTGTCGGCGCCGGCGAGGGCGGTCGGGGCGCCGCCGGAGGTCAGGACGCGGGTGAACCCGAGCTCGGCGAGCGTGGCGGCGGCGGCGACGGGGTCGGCGGCGTGGTCGATCGCCCGGTGCAGGGTGACCTCGGCGTCGGACCGCTCGGTGCGGGCGGCGGCCACGAAGCGGGTCAGGGCGTCGGTGTCGAGCGTGCGGTCGGGGCGGAGGGCTCCGACCACGACGCCGGTCGCCCCGGAGCGCAGCACGGCGACGAGCTCGCGTTCCATCAGGTCGAGTTCGTCGGCGTCGTGCACGAAGCCACCCGGACGGCAGCGGACCAGGACGTGCACGGGCAGGCCGGTGGCGACGGCGGCCTCGACGAGCCCCTGCGATGGGGTGAGGCCGCCGAGCTCGAGCGCGCTGCAGAGTTCCACGCGGTCGGCGCCCCCGGCCAGGGCGGTCGCGGCGCCGGTCGCCGAGGTGACGGCGATCTCGAGCGACGGCGAGGTGCTGCGTCCGGTCATGCGTGGGCTCCGAGGGGTCGGTCGGACGCCGGGATCACCCGGGCGGTCAGGTCGGGCTCCGGGAAGGTCCGGTCGAAGGGGTACACCGGCCGTTCGATCCGGTGGTGGCCGAGGCGTTCGAGGTCCTGGTCGACACCGCCCGGGGTCAGCGCGAGCATCCAGTCGGCGGCCATGTCGTAGAGCTCCGGTTCGAGGTACCCGATCTTCACGACGACCAGGTCGGCGCTGCGCGGGTCGAGGTCCAGGTCGGTGAAGTCGTGCTCGTGGTGGTACGGCTTCCGCAGCTCGGTGAGGATCGCGAAGACGCTGCCGACCTGCAGCACGACCTCGGTCCGGGCGTCCCGGTCGCCGGTCTTCACCGCGTGCACGCGTCCGGTCATGGTGAGCGGTCCGGCGTGCAGGTCGTCGACCTCGGCACCGGCGGTCACGGTGACGGTCGCGCCGACGCCGGCTGCGACGCACGCGGCGACCGCGGCGGGGCCGGGGACGCTGGCGTAGAGGACGACCGGGCCGTCGGCGCTCCGGAACTCGTCGCGCGCGAGCAGCTGCGTCAGGCCCCAGGTCATGTCACCCGAGCCGCCGGCGGTCGGGTTGTCGCCCGAGTCCGAGACGAAGTAGGGGCGTGCGGCACCCGGGGCGAGGGCGGCGGCCAGGCACTCGTCGAACGAGCCGGCCGGGGCGACGAAGGCGAAGTCCTCGCGGGCGTCCCAGAACGACCGGGCCAGGCGTTCGGCACCGGCACTGACCGCGTCCTCGTCCCAGCCGGTGACGACCGTGACGGCGCGGTTCCGCGGCTGGTCGGCCCAGGCGTAGCCGACCCAGATCGCGGCGTCGAGCACGCCGTCGGTCGACTCGACCTCGGCGACCTGCCCGTACACGGACGCGGCCGGCTCGATGCGGGTGGAGGTCTTCTCGCCGGGCAGCAGGACCGGCACCGGGATCCAGGCCTTCACCGGGCGCTGTGCCCCGACCGGTCGGGTGGTGAGCACGTCGACCAGGTTGCGGACGGCGCGCTCCTTCGTCTCGAGGGCGTCCTCGTGCGGGGCCAGCCGGTAGCAGGTGATGAGGTCGCACTGGTGGGCGAGGCCGCGCGAGACGTTGCCGTGCAGGTCCATCGACGCCGAGACGACGACGTCCGGGCCGATGACCGCGCGGATGCGTTCGAGCAGCGTGGTCTCGGCGTCGTCGAGCCCCTCCACCACCATCGCGCCGTGGATGTCGAACCACAGCCCGTCGATCGTGGTGTCGGCGGCGATCGCGGACAGCCGGTCGGTGATCTCGGCGCTGAGCTCCTCGAATGCCTCGCGCAGGACGACCCCGCCGGGCAGCGCGTGGCCGATCAAGGCGCCCCGGAAGTCGGCGCGCTCGGCGAGCGGTCCGAGGAAGTCGTACCGGGCGACGACCTCGTCGCCACGGTCCGGGTGGAAGGCGGCGGCCGGGGTGCGGGTCGGCGTGAACGTCGACGTCTCGATGGCCAGGCCGGCGATCGCGATGACCGGGCGTCGGGCCTCGGCGGTGGTTCCGGTGTCAGACACGGGTGCTCCTGTTCCTGGTGGTGCGCAGCGGGACGGGGGTGGACAGCTCCTCGAGCGATGCCGCCAGGCCGCGCTGCAGGGCGAACTGGCCGGCTCCGACCAGTCCGGCGTCGGCGCCGAGCGAGGCCCGCTCGATGACGAGGTGCTGCGTCACGAGCGGGTGGCAGCTCTCGTAGAGCTGGCTCCGCACGGCGGCGACGAACGGCTCGAGGGTGGACAGGATGCCGCCGAGGGAGACGGCGTCCGGGTTGAAGAAGTTCACGTTGGCGGCCAGGACCTCGCCGAGGTACCGCCCGGCCAGGCGGACCGCGCGGGTGGTCTCCGGGTGCGCTTCGAGCGCCAGCCGGACCACGTCCTGGGTGGTGCTGACGTCGACGCCGGCCTCGCGCAGGATCCGGACGAGCGCGGCCCCGGACGCCACGGTCTCGAGGCAGCCGGTGTTGCCGCACGAGCACGGGGTGTCGCCGGCGGCGTCGATGCGCACGTGCGTGATGTCCCCGGCGGCCCCGGTCGACCCGCGGTAGAGGTGGCCGTCGATGATGATGCCGGCGCCGATCGCCGACCCGGCCTTCACCGTGATCGCCTGACGTCGGGTGGACGGCTGCACGGTCTGCTCGCCCGCGGCCATGCAGTTCGCGTCGTTGTCGATCGCGGCCGGCACCCCGAAGTGCTCGGTGAGCCACGCGGCGACCGGGAACCCGTTCCAGCCGGGCATCCGGCTCGGCAGGTCGACGACGCCCGCCTCGACGTCGACGGGACCCGGGAGGCTCAACCCGACCCCGCGCAGACCGTCGCGTCCGCGTTCGGTCACCAGCGCGTCGAGGAGCTCCGCCAGGGCGGCGAGGCCGGCCGTCGGACCGTCGGCGAGCGCGAACGGGACGGTCGAGACGGACTCGAGCGCGCCTCCCGGCAGGACGATGCCGATCCGGACGTGACCGCCACCGACGTCCGCGGCGACCGCGTACTCGTCCGAGCCGCCGATCCGCAGGACCTTGCGGGGTCGGCCGCCGGTGGAGACGTCAGTGCCCTCCTCGGCCAGGATGCCGTGGCCGAGGAGCTGTCCGACGACGTGCGACACCGTCGACGGCGCGGCACCGAGGAGCTGGGCGATCTCGGTCCGGCTCGAGGCCTGGCCACTGGCGATGAGTTCGAGCACGCGCGCACTGAGGTCCGGCACGACTTTCTCCAATCGGCGTCAACCGGGCGCGGTGACCGCCCGATGGGACCGAGCCTACGGGGCAGAAGGACCGGTCCGCGCTTTCCGCCGTTCCGCAGAAACAGACTATTTACACGAGAACGTTTGTTTTTCCAATGACTTCGGCCATTGACTGTGCACGTGCCACCGGGGCCTGGTCCTGGTCACACTCCCGTCCCTCCACCACGCCGACGATGGCGTCCTCGCGCAAGGAGTCACGCATGACCAAGCCCCGTCGCTGGGCCCTCCTCACCGGAGCCGCGCTCGCGGTGAGCGCCCTGCTCGCCGGCTGTTCCGGGGGCGGTTCCGCCACCACCGGCTCGTCGTCCGACGAGATCAACTACGCGCTGCCGGCGAACTTCACGCCGAACTGGATCCTGCCGATCGGCACCGCCGCGCACCTCAACACCAACAACGGCTCCATCGCGCAGTCGCTGTACGAGCGCCTCATCGCCTACGACGGGTCGACCGGCAAGATCGCGTGGGACAAGCCCGGCTCCGTCGCCACCGCGGCCGACTTCGCGTCCGACAGCAAGAGCGTCACGATCACGCTCGGCGACCGGCACTGGTCCGACGGCAAGCCGATCACCAGCCGTGACGTCGAGTTCTGGTTCAACCTGATCAAGGCGAACGCGAAGGACTGGGGCTCGTACTCGGCGGGCAAGGCGCCGGACAACTGGACGTCCTTCAAGACGGTCGACGACACGCACTTCACGATCACGTTCGACAAGGCGTACAACAAGGACTGGATGCTCGCGAACCAGCTGAGCTACATCATCCCGCTGCCGCAGCACGCCTGGGACAAGACCAGCGCCTCCGGCCAGGTGAGCGACGCCGACCGCACCACGACCGGGGCGAAGCAGGTCTGGAAGTACCTCAACACCGCCGCGGGCAAGATCGCCGACTACGACTCGGACGACCTGTGGAAGACGATCTCCGGCCCCTACGGCCTGTCGTCGTTCACGACCGCCGGCAAGGTCCAGCTGACCGCGAACCCGAAGTACGACGGCGGTGAGAAGGCGTCGATCAAGACCGTCAACCTGCTGCCCTTCACCACCGCGGACGCCGAGACGAACGCCCTGCGCTCCGGTGCGGTCGACTACGGCTACATCAACGCCACCGACCTCGACCAGAAGGACTCCTTCACGTCGAAGGGCTACGAGGTCGACCCCTGGACCGGCTGGGCGATCACGTACATGCCGTACAACTTCAACAACCCGGACATGGGCGCCGTCTTCAAGCAGCTGTACGCCCGCCAGGCCGTGCAGATGTCGATCGACCAGAAGTCGCTGTCGAAGGTCGTCTTCAACGGCACCGCCACCTCCACCTACGGCCCGATCCCGCAGGCGCAGGAGTCCGACTACGTCTCCGACGTGCAGAAGGACAACCCGTACCCGTTCAGCACGGAGAAGGCCGCGGCACTGCTGACGAGCCACGGTTGGACGAAGCAGGGCGGCACCATGGTCTGCACCGACCCGGGCACCTCGTCCAGCCAGTGCGGCGAGGGCGTCGCGGCGGGCACGAAGTTCGCCATGAAGGTGCTCTCGCAGTCCGGCTCGACCGTCACCGACAACATGATGAGCGCCATCCAGTCGTCGCTCGAGAAGACCGGCATCGGCTTCTCGATCAAGACGGCCCCGGTGTCGAGCGTCCTGTCGCAGACGCCGACCTGCACCGCCGACGAGTCCAGCTGCGACTGGGATCTGTCCTTCTTCGGCACCGCCGGCAGCTGGTACTTCCCGGCCTACCCGACCGGTGAGTCGCTGTTCTCCACCGGCGGCTCGGCGAACTTCGGCAGCTACTCGAACAAGCAGGTCGACTCGCTCATCGACGCGACGACCACCTCCACCGACGCGAGTGCCGTGCAGGACTACAGCGCCGCGGTCGCGAAGGACCTGCCGGTGATCTGGCTGCCCAGCCCGGACTACCAGATCTCCGTCAAGAAGAGCGGCCTGACCGGGTTCGACCAGGACTCGCTCGCGAACTTCCACCCCGCCCAGTGGAAGTGGAGCAAGTAGCACCGTGACCACGGACGGCAGGCGCGGCGCGCGTCCGACGCGCACCGCGCCTCCCGTCCGCCCCACGTCCCGGACCCGACCATCGGAAGCAGCATGACCACTGCCCTCTACCTCACCCGCCGCGTCCTGCAGGCGCTCGCGGTGATCCTCATCGTGACGATCGTCGTGTTCTGCCTGCTGCACGCACTGCCCGGCGGACCCGCCCGCGGCGTGCTCGGCGTCTCCGCGACCCCCGCCCAGATCGCCGCGTTCAACCAGGCGCAGGGCCTCGACCAGGCGCTGCCCGTGCAGTACCTCCGGTTCCTCGGACGGCTGCTCACCGGCGACCTCGGCACCTCGTACACGCTCAACGAACCGGTCTCGCAGCTCATCCAGGAGCGCATCCCGAAGACCCTCGTCCTCACCGGACTCTCCGCCGTGCTCGGGATCGTCATCGCGATCCCGGTCGGCATGTGGCAGGCAGCGCGACGCAACGGCGCGATCGACTACGCCGCCACCGCCCTGGCGTTCGTCTTCTACTCGACGCCCGCGTTCTTCCTCGGCCTCGTGCTCATCATCGTCTTCAGCCAGCAGCTGCCGTGGCTGCCGTCGCAGGCACCGAGCGGCACCACCCTCGCCGAGGTGTTCCAGCAGCCGGCCGGCCTCGTCCTGCCGGTGCTCACCGGCGCCCTCGCGATGATCGCCGTCTTCAGCCGGTACATGCGCGCGGCGACGCTGGAGAACCTCCAGGAGGACTACGTCCGCACCGCCCGCGCCGGGGGCTCGTCGACGGCGACGATCCTCCGGCGGCACGTGTTCCGGAACTCGCTGACGCCCGTCGTCGCGATGCTCGGCTACTACCTGCCGGTGCTGTTCGGCGGTGCGCTCGTCACCGAGCAGCTGTTCAACTACCCCGGCATGGGGCTGCTGTTCTGGAACGCGGCGCAGACGTCTGACTACCCGACGCTCCTCGGCTGCGTGCTCGTCATCTCCGTCGCCACCGTCGTCGGCACGCTCCTCGCCGACGTGGCACAGTCCCTGATCGACCCGCGAGTGAAGGCAGGCCGCGCGTGACCACCGTCCAGTCCCTCATCGACACGTACCGGACGAGCACCGTGAAGGCAGGCCGCGCATGACCACCGTTCAACTCGCCCCCGAGACGCCCGGCGCACCGGTCACGGTCGCCGCCACCGGCTTCCGGCTGGCCGCCCGCCGCTTCCGGCACAACACCCTCGCCGTCATCGGCCTGGTCGTGCTCGTCGTCATCGTGCTGTTCTGCTTCGTCGGTCCGTTCCTGTACCCGACCGACCAGACGCACACCATGCTCCAGCAGGCGAACCAGAGCCCCGGCGACGCCCACCTGCTCGGCACCGACGCCGTCGGCCACGACGTGCTCGGTCGGCTGATGTACGGCGGCAAGGTGTCGCTCATGGTCGGCATCGCCGCCGGGATCCTGGCGACCGTCGTCGGCACGCTCTGGGGCTCGGTCGCCGGGTACGTCGGCGGCTGGGTCGACGCGGTGATGATGCGCATCGTCGACGCCGGCATCGCGATCCCGGCGCTGTTCATCCTGCTCGTCATCTCGGCGATCACCACCCCGGGCGTCTGGGGGCTCATCGTGATCCTCGGGTTCGTGTCGTGGCTGGTGCCCTCCCGGCTCATCCGCGCCGAGACCCTGACGCTGAAGAACCGCGACTTCGTGCTCACCCTCCGCGCCATCGGCGGCTCGCACGCCCGCGCCATCGGTCGGCACCTGCTGCCGAACTCGGTGTCGACCATCGTCGTCGCCGCGACGTTCCAGGTGGCCGACGCGATCCTGCTCGTCGCCTACGTCTCCTACCTGGGCCTCGGCGTGCAGCCGCCGGCGACGGACTGGGGCGGCATGCTCTCGGCGGGTCTCACCGCTGCCTACTCCGGTCGCTGGTGGCTGATCGTGCCGCCGGGACTCGCCGTGATCCTCGTCGTCTGCGCGCTCAACGCCGTCGGCGACGGACTCCGGGACGCATTCGACGTGAAGGGCCGCGGATGACCGCCACCGAACCGATCCTCGCCGTCGACGACCTCGGCGTGCACTTCAGCACCGAGTCCGGCGACGTGCACGCCGTCCAGGGCGTCTCGCTGACCGTCGCACCGGGGGAGACCCTCGCGCTCGTCGGGGAGTCCGGCTCCGGCAAGTCCACCGTGGCGCTCGCCGCGATGGGGCTGCTCTCCGGCAACGCCACCGTCACCGGCAGCGCCGTCGTCGACGGACAACAGGTCGTCGGTGCCTCGGAACCGTCCCTCCGTGCCCTCCGTGGCCGGACCGTCTCGATGGTGTTCCAGGAACCCGCCACCGCCCTCGACCCGCTCACCCGGGTCGGGAAGCAGATCGCCGAGGTCATCCGGAACCACCGGCCGGTGTCCGCGGCCGCAGCCGCGGCCGAGGCCGTCGAACTCCTCCGCCGCGTCGGCATCCCGTCGCCCGAGGACCGCGCGAAGGCCTTCCCGTTCCAGCTGTCCGGCGGGCAGCGGCAGCGCGTCGTCATCGCGATGGCGATCGCCAACGAGCCGGCGCTCCTCATCGCCGACGAGCCGACGACCGCGCTCGACGTCACGGTGCAGGCCGAGATCCTCGAGCTGCTCCGGGCGCTCGCCGCCGACACCGGCACCGGCGTGCTGCTCGTCACCCACAACATGGGCGTCGTCGCGGACTTCGCCGACCGGGTCGCGGTGATGCTGCAGGGCTCGATCGTCGAGACCGGCGGTGTCGAGGACGTCTTGCTCCGGCCGCAGCACGAGTACACCGAGCGCTTGCTGGCCGCGGTGCCGCGCCTCCAGACCGCCGCATCGCCGGCGGAGCGGCCCGTGGTGACGGACCGACCGACGTCCGCCGACGAACCGGACGGGAGGCCCGCCTCCACCCCGGTGGTCGACCTGCGTGACGTGTCGGTCACCTTCAGCCGTGGCGCCCGCGCGGTGCACGCCCTGCGCGGCATCGACGTCGTCGTGCACGCCGGCGAGACCGTCGGCCTGGTCGGTGAGTCCGGCTCCGGCAAGTCCACCGCCGCCCGCGTCGCCCTCGGCCTGGTCCGCCCCACCGCCGGCAGCGTCCGACTGTTCGGCTCCGACCTCCGCCGCACCCGGGGACGGGACCGCCTGGCCCTCCGCTCCGGCATCGGCGTCGTGCTGCAGGACCCGGTGGCCTCGCTCGACCCGCGGATGTCCGTCGGTGAGTGCATCGCCGAACCGCTCGCCATCCACCGTCGACGGACTTCGGCCGCCGACCGTCGTCGCCGGGTGGACGAGGTCCTGGACGCCGTCCGCCTGCCCCGCGCCCTGGCCACCCGTGCCCCGCGGGAGCTCTCCGGTGGGCAGCGGCAGCGCGTCAGCCTGGCCCGGGCGCTCGTGCTCGACCCGCGGCTGCTCGTCGCCGACGAACCGACCAGTGCCCTCGACGTCAGCGTGCAGGAAGCGGTCCTCGAGGTCCTCACCGACCTGCAGGCCGACCTGGGCTTCGCGTGCCTGTTCGTCTCGCACGACCTCGCCGTCGTGCAGCAGTTCGCCGAACGGGTCGTCGTCATGCGCGCCGGTGCGGTCGAGGAGCAGGGGCCGACCGGCGAGACCCTGCTGCACCCGACGACCGACTACACCCGACGCCTGCTCGCCGCCGTCCCCGTGCCCGACCCGGTGGTGCAACGGCAGCGTCGGACGGAACGCCTGGCCTCCCTCGCCGCGGTGACCCCGTGAGTGCGGAGGTCCTCGCCGGCATCGACGTCGGGGGCACGAACACGAAGGTCCTCGTCGCCACCACCGACCTCGAGGTCCTCGACCGGATCGACCTGCCGACACCGGCACACGACGGCGGTGACGCGATCCTCGACGCGGCCGAGGCGGCGGTGCGGTCCCTGCTCGACCGGCACCGGGCCTCCCTGGCGGGTGTCGGGGTGGGCGCTGCCGGTGTCGTCGACCCGACCACGGGCACGGTGCTCGTCACCGCGAACTCGTTCACCGGCTGGGCGGGCTACGGCGTCACCGAGGCGGTCACCGCACGGCTCGGGGTGCCGGCGACGCTCGACAACGACGTCAACGCGTTCCTCCTCGGCGAGGTCGCGGCCGGCGCCGTCGCGGGGGAGCCCGACGTGCTCGGCATGACCCTCGGCACCGGCGTCGGCGGGGCGCTCGTCCTCGGCGGCACCCTGTTCGGCGGCCCGCACGGTGCCGCCGGCGAGATCGGCCACGTCCCCGGGTTCGGCGACACCCCCTGCACCTGCGGGCAGCACGGCCACCTCGAGACCGTCGCCGGCGCCCGTGGGATGGCCGACCGCTACGCGGCGCGCACCGGCCGACGCCTCGGCACCCACCAGGTCGCCGAGGCCGCACGCGCCGGCGACCCCGACGCCCAGGCCGTGTTCGCGACTGCCGGGTGGGGCGTCGCCCGGGCCGTCCTGCTCACCGCGGGGATCCTCGACGTGACGACGGTCGTCATCGGCGGCGGGGTCGCCCGGTCGTGGGACCTGCTCGCGCCGGCCATCGCGTCGGCGCTCGCGGACGAGCCGCCGGTCAGCGGAGCGGCGATCCGTGTCGAACCCTCCACGCTCGGGCCGGACGCCGTGGCGCTCGGGGCGGCGGCGCAGGTGCGGCGGCTCGTCGTCCCGGTGTGAGCCCCGCGCTGCTGAACGCTCTCTGATCTGCCGGGCGGGACTCCCGGCACGACAGCAGCACACAGCCTGAGAGGATCATCGGATGACCGACGCGCCTGTACCGACGCCTGCCCGCCGGGAGCGCACGCCGAGCGGCATCCTCGTCCGGACGTCCTACCCGCTCGCGACCATCGCGATCGCCCTCGGCACCGTGATCGTCATCACGATCGTCGGGTTCGTCCTCGGTGACGTCGACTTCGGTCTCGCACACGCGCTGAACTCCCTGCACACCGGGGCGCTCGGGGCGGTCACGACGGCGGTCTACCACGTGATCAGTCCGGCGCCGGCGATCGGCATCACGGTCATCGTCACCGGTGTGCTCTGGGCCGTGCAACGCGACATCCGCCCGGCCGCCGCGTTCGCCGGGACGGTCGCGATCACCTGGGTGCCCTCGGACCTCGTCAAGGAACTCGTCCACCGCCCCCGGCCGGACACCTCGCTGCTGCCGCACCCGTTCGCGACACAGCCCGACCCGTCGTACCCGAGCGGGCACACCGTGTTCATCGTCGCCATCGTCATCGCGCTGACGTGGGTGCTCCGCGACACCCGGTGGCACACCCTCGCGGTGACGCTCGGCACCGTGGTCGTGGTGGTGGTCGTGCTCTCGCTCACCATCGACGCCGTGCACTACCCGACCGACACCGTCGCGTCCGTGGTGTGGGCGCTCGCCGTCGCCCCGGCCGCCCGGCTGGTCTGGGTGGACTGGGCGATGCCGCGCATCCCCGTCCTGCGCCGCCCGGCACTGACCGCACGGCGCACCGCACGGCACTGACGGTGCAGCACTGACCCGGCCCGGCCGAGCGGGCTGCCCGCCAGCGGGGGTTACGGTGCGGGGATGACCTCTCCGACCTCCGACGACGCGCTGGCCCGACTGGCGGACGCCGTCCTCAGCGTCGCGCGGGAGCTCGACCCGACCGGACCGCGGGCCGTCGACGTGGTTCCCCTCACCGGCACCGAGGTCCTGGTGATGCGCTGGGTCGACACGAACCCGGGGACGACACCGAGCGCCACGGCGGACGCGACCGCACTCCGGCGGAGCAACCTCAGCGTCGCGCTCGGATCGCTCGTCGCGAAGGGCATGGTCGAACGACGGGCGCACCCGGACGACGCCCGGACCGCACAGCTGTACCCGACGGCACTCGCGGCCGAGAGCATCGCTCTGCTGCGGGCCCGGTGGGCGGAGACGCTCAGGACCGCCCTCGACGCGCAGGGCATCGACGCTGCGGGCGTGGTGTCCGCCGTCGGCCTGCTCGAGCGGCTGGAGGAGGGGCTCAGGCCGTCGCGCGACGGATGAGCTCGGCGACCGTCTGCTCGTCGGTGTCCGAGAACTCCGGCGTCACCGCGAACGAGGTCGGCCAGAACGACCCGTCGTCCAGCGTCGCCGGGTCCTGGAACCCGAGCGTGGAGTAGCGCGCCTTGAACTTGGCGGCGTCCTGGAAGAAGAACACGACCGCGCCGTCCTTCGCGTACGCGGGCATGCCGTACCAGAGCTTCGGTGCCAGGTCGGGTGCGGCCTCGAGCGCGATGCGGTGGATGCGCTCCGCCAGGCCCCGGTCGGGTTCGGGCATCGCGGCGATCTTGTCGACCACGGCCTGGGCGTCGAGCGCGGCCTTCTCGGCCTTCGTCGTCCCACGCTTCCGGCTCGCCTTCACCTCGGCCGCGTGCTCGCGCATCGCGGCGCGCTCCTCGGCGGTGAACGTGGTCTCGGACGCGTCGTCGCGTGCTGCCATGGTGGGCTCCCTCGTCGGTGCGACCCACGGTAGCGCCGTGGCAGGCTCGGGTCCATGACCTACACCGCGGCCGACGACCGCTACGACTCGATGACCTACCGGCGGACCGGCCACTCGGGCCTCGACCTGCCGCTGCTCTCCCTCGGCTACTGGCACAACTTCGGCGACGACGTCCCGTTCGAGACCCAGCGTGCGGTGAGCCGCCGGGCGTTCGACCTCGGCATCACGCACCACGACCTGGCGAACAACTACGGCCCGCCCTACGGTGCCGCCGAGCTGAACTTCGGCAAGCTCATGCGCGAGGACTTCGCGCCCTACCGCGACGAGATGGTCGTCTCGACGAAGGCCGGCTGGGACATGTGGCCCGGCCCCTACGGCCAGGGCGGCGGTTCCCGCAAGTACGTCCTCGCTTCGCTCGACCAGTCGCTGCGCCGCACCGGCCTGGACTACGTCGACGTGTTCTACTCGCACCGGCTCGACTCCTCCACCCCGCTCGAGGAGACGATGGGCGCCCTGCACACCGCCGTCCAGCAGGGCAAGGCGCTGTACGTCGGGATCTCGTCCTACGACGCCGAGCGCACCCGCCAGGCCGCCGCGATCCTCCGCGACCTCGGTACACCGCTCCTCATCCACCAGCCGTCCTACTCGATGCTGAACCGCTGGATCGAGACCGAGGGGCTGCTCGACGCGGCGGGTGAACTGGGCTTCGGCGTGATCGGGTTCACCGCCCTGGCGCAGGGCCTGCTCACCGGCAAGTACCTGGACGGCGTGCCCGAGGGTTCCCGCGCCGCGGCCGGGAAGTCGCTCGACCCGTCCTCGATCACCCCCGAGGTCGTCGAGCACCTGCGCGCACTCAACGCCGTGGCTGAGTCCCGCGGACAGACGATGGCGCAGCTCGCCCTGGCGTGGGCCCTGCGGGACGAGCGTGTCACGTCCCTGGTGATCGGCGCCTCCCGGGTGGAGCAGCTCGAGGACAACGTCGCCGCGCTCGCGAACACGTCGTTCTCGGACGACGAGCTCCGCACCATCGACGAGCACAGCATCGGGATCACCGACGTCGACCTCTGGGCGGGTGCCCGCTCCGGCGAGGTCTCCTGACGGGAGGCCCGGCGCCGGTCCTTGGATGCGCCGTGCGTCCGGCAGGTACCCTGGACACGCAATCCAGCAACAACCGTGTATCTACCGGACGCCGGCACCCCGGCGGACAGCGGCGGCACCCGATGGGTCCGCTCCACGCGAGTGGGCCGAGAAGGCACACCCCCACCATGCTCCAGGCGCGTTCCTCCGGCGCTTCCCTGATCGCCCTCGCCGGGCGGTCCTACTTCCCCATCGCCTTCGTGGCGCGACTGCCGTTCGCGATGATGGTCGTCGGCGTGCTGACGCTCGTCGTCGCCGCACGTGACTCGGTCGCCCTCGGTGGCATCAACTCCGCCTCGGTCGGCATCGGCTCCGCGCTGTTCGGACCGCTCGTCGGTGCCGCAGCCGACAAGTACGGGCAGCGTGCCGTGCTCGTGCCCGTCGGCCTGGCCAACGCGGTGCTGCTCGGCGCGCTGCCGTTCGTCGTGCAGGGCAGTGCCCCCGACCTGGCCGTCCTGGCGATGTCGTTCCTCATCGGGGCGAGTGCTCCGCAGGTCGCGCCGATGTCCCGCACCCGGCTCGTCGCCATCATCCGGAACCGGATGGAACCGAAGCGGCACGAGCGTGTGCTCAGCGGCACGATGGCGTACGAGTCCGCCGCCGACGAGACCGTCTTCATCGTCGGACCGTTCCTGGTCGGCGTCCTGGCGAGCGCGATCGCGCCGTGGGTCGCGGTCGCCGGTGCCTCGGTCCTGACGTTCGTCTTCGTCACGGCGTTCGCCCTGCACCCGACCGGTCGGCTCACCCTCGGGCACGCGTCCGACCCGCGTCCGGCGCCGGCCCGGCAGCTGCTGCGGCCCCGGCTGGTCGTCGTGGTCGTGGGCATCCTCGGCATCGGGTTCTTCTTCGGCTCGACGCTGACCGCGCTGACCGCGTTCATGGCGGACCACGGCGGGTCCTCGCGGGCCGGGCTGCTCTACGGCCTGATGGGCATCGGCTCGGCCGGGCTCGCGCTCGGTTCGGCGGCGTTCCCCCGGGCCTTCCGGCTCGGCTGGCGGTGGCTGCTCTTCGGCGTCGTGCTGCTCGGGTCGGCGATCGTCTTCGCCAGCGCGAGCTCCGTGCTGGCGGTCGGGATCGTCCTCGCCGTGATGGGGATCGGCATCGGCCCCACCCTGGTCACCCAGTACAGCCTGGGGTCCGACCGGTCGCCGGTGGGCCGTTCGGCGACCACGATGACGATCCTCGGCTCGGCGGTCATCGTCGGGCAGTCGATCGCCAGTGCGGTCGTCGGCGAGGTCGCCGAGCGTGCCGGCACCCCGGCCGCGATGGCGTTCCCGGCGTTCTCGGCCGCCGTCGTCGTGCTGGCGGGTGTGGCGAACCTGGTGCTGTCCCGCCGCGACGCGCTGCGCTGACGCCGCTCCGGCGTCACTCGGTGTCGTCGACCAGCAGGTCCTCGTGCCGGTAGTCGCCCGAGCGCAGGCCGGCGCGGGCGATCATGTGTGTGGACACCGGCACGAGTGCGAGCTGGAACACCATCGCCGGGATCACCATCCACAGCACGGACCAGGTCCACACCGCGACGACGACGGCCGCCAGGCAGCAGGCCAGCCCGAGCACCTGCGGCTTCGACATCGCGTGCAGTCGGACCAGCGGGTCGGGGAAGCGGACGATGCCGATCGCCGCGCCGAGTGACAGCGCGGCGCCGACGAGCAGCAGGCCGAGCGCGATCCACGCCCGGATACCGGCGTCGTCGAGGAACGCCTGCAGCATGTCGGTCATCTCGGTCATCTCGGTCATCGCTGGCCTCCTGCGGTGTGGCCGTCGTCGGTGGCGTGCGCGTCGTCCGCCTGCCCGGCGACCGTGGCCTCGTCGGTGGCCTCTGCGGCGTGCTCGGGGGTGGTGGCGTCCATGCCCTCGTCCTCGGGGTCGGTCGACGGGGTGACGGCACGGGCGACCGCGACGGTCGCGAAGACGCTCGTGGCGGCGATCACGACCAGGACCGGCACGGCGCTCGGGTCCTGCCGCACGACGATCGCGGCGGCGATGACGAGCAGGACGGTGGTGAGCACCATGTCCGACCCGATCATCCGGTCGAGGATCGTCGGGCCGCGGACGATCCGCCCGACCGCCAGCACGAGGGTGGCACCGAGCAAGGCCAGGACCAGGGCGATGCCGACGGCCAGGACGATCACGGCGGCGCTCACCGGACGACCTCGGGCAGCGGCTCGGACAGCTCGGAGACGTCCTGGGCGGAGCCGATCGCCCGGATCACGAGGGCCTCGATGCGCAGGGCCTCCCGGCGGGCGTCGTCGACCTGTTCGACCCGTTCGGTGTCGAGCACGTGCAGCAGCAGGCGTCGGCGGCGCAGGTCCTCGTCGATGACGTAGGAGCCGGGCACGAGCGAGATCGCGATGGTGGACAGGGTGAAGGTCATCTCCGAGGTGGTGTGCAGCTGGACCAGGACGATCGAGCTCTTCCGGACCCCGCGCGGCCGGATCGCGACCCAGGCGACCCGGAAGGAGGCGACCACGACGTACCCGGCCCAGACGAGCAGGAACCAGAGGACGTGCAGGACCGAGAACCGGGCGGACAGCGGCACCGGCGGCAGCGGCAGCGACTGGGTGACGAGCAGGGCGACGACGACCCCGCACAGCAGCGTCAGCGGGGTCCAGCTGCCCCAGAGCAGCGCCCACAGGACGGTGAGCCCGAGCACGAGCGGCACGTCGTACCGCCACGCCAGCGCCATCCGACGGGCGTTCGTGAACCGCTTGACGTCGCTCATCGGGTCGTACCGCCCAGGACGGCCTGCACGTACCGGTCGGGGGACTCGAGCGACTCGGCCGCCCGCGTCGCGTAGCCGTAGAGGGGGCCGGCGAGGACCGTCAGGGCCACCGAACCGAGCACGGCGATCGTGGTCACCGCGACGAGCATCGGCGGCAGTTTCGCCCGTGCCTCCTCGTTGGTCGGTGCGCTGCCGTGGCGGTGGGCGTCCGACCGTGTCGGGTCGTCGAGCGTCGCGACCGACCCGTCGCCGGCCGGGGCGCGGACGACCGCAGCCGGCGTACCGGAGTCGGCGGAGCCTCCTGTCCGACCGTCGGTCTCCGTCTCGGGGACCGTGACCGGCGCGGGTTCCGGCGCGCGCAGGTGCTCGTGCGGCTCGGCGACGCTGGCGTGCGGGGCGGCGGCCTCGGCCGCGGGCTTGGGCCGCCAGAAGGCCGCGTCCCAGACGCGCATCAGGGCGTACAGGGTCAGGAGGCTCGTCACGACCCCGGCACCGATCGTCACGTACGCGAGTGGGGAGCCGTCCTCGGCCGCGGCGCGGAACAGCCCGAGCTTGCCGATGAAGCCGGAGAACGGCGGGATGCCACCGAGGTTGAACGCCGGGATCAGGTAGAGCGCCGCGAGCAGGGGAGCCGCCTTGAGGAGGCCGCCGAGCGAGCGCGTGGACGTGGTGCCGCCGACCCGTTCCATCAGCCCGGAGACCAGGAACAGGGTGGTCTGCACGACGATGTGGTGCACCGTGTAGAACACCGCGGCTGCGGTGCCGACCACCGACCCGAGCCCGATGCCCATCACCATGAACCCGATGTGGCTGATGAGCGTGAAGGACAGCAGCCGTTTCACGTCGGTCTGCGACACCGCGCCGAGCACCCCGACCACCATCGTCAGGACGGCGACGACGAGCAGGACCCCGTTGAGCTGTGGGCCGGGGAAGATGATCGTCTCGAGCCGGATGATCGCGTAGATGCCGACCTTCGTGAGCAGACCCGCGAACACCGCGGTGACCGGGGCGGGGGCGGTCGGGTACGAGTCGGGCAGCCAGAACGCCAGCGGGAACACGGCGGCCTTGATGCCGAACCCGATGAGCAGCATGGTGTGCAGCAGCAGCTGGACGTGGTCCGGCAGCTCCGCGACCCGCTGGCTGATCTGCGCGATGTTCACGGTGCCGGTCGCGCCGTAGACCAGGCCGATCGCGGCGAGGAAGATCGACGACGCGATGAGGCTGGTGACGATGTACGTCGTGCCGGCGCGGACCCGCTGCACGCTGCCGCCGACGGTGATGAGCACGTAGCTCGCCACGAGCAGCATCTCGAACGCGACGTAGAGGTTGAAGAGGTCACCGGCGATGAACGAGTCGAGCACGCCCGCCGCCAGCACCAGGTAGGTCGGGTAGAAGATCGTGACCGGGGCGTCCTCGTCGTCGTCGGCCAGGCCCTGACCGATCGAGAACAGCAGGACGACGAGCAGCACCGAGCTCGACACCGTCAGGAGCAGGGCGCTCAGCCGGTCGACGACGAGCGAGATGCCGTACGGCGCCTGCCAGCCGCCGACCTGCACGACGATCGTGCCGTGCCGGTCGACCAGGACCATGAGCGTGACGGCGACCGCGACGGCGATGACGAGCACCGCGACCGTGATGGCGCGCTGCAGCTGCTGGTGTCGGAGCAGGCCGAGGGCGACGGCGGCACCGAGCAGCGGGACGAGGACCAGGAGCGGGACGAGGAAGGTCACGTGCGGGGCCTGCTCTCGGTCTCGTGCGGGGCGGTGTGCGGTGCGGTGTCGTGCGGTGTCGTCTCGTGCGGGTCGTCGGCGTCCTCGGGGGACTTCGGGTCGTGCCGCCTCGGGCTGTCGTCCTCGGCGAGCTCCGGGTCGTCGTCGGCGGGGTCCTGGCGGTCGGTGCGGATCGCGACGTCGGCCTCGTCCACCTGGACCTCGTCGGCGCGGGACAGCCGCCACGAGCGGTGGATCAGGGCCAGCAGGAACGCACTGACCGCGAAGGTGATGACGATCGCGGTGAGGGCGAACGCCTGCGGCAGCGGGTCGGTGATGCCGTCCGCCGTCTTGCCGATCGGCGGGTTGCCCGCGGCGCCGGACATCGTCAGGAGCAGCAGGTTCAGGGCGTTGCCGAGCAGCAGGAACCCGAGCAGCATCCGGGTCAGGGAGCGTTCGAGGAGCAGGTAGACGCCGCACGAGAACAGCACGGCCATCGCGATGACGAGGACGAGGGTGACGGTCATGCGGGTCCCTCCAGGGTGTCGGCGGTGGGGACGCGGCGGTCCTCGAGGCGCTGGCGGTCGACCTCGGCCCCGAGCGAGCGGAGCACGTCGAGCACGAGTCCGACGACGACCAGGTACACGCCGATGTCGAAGAACGTGGCGGTGACGAACTCGACGTGCCCGAGGACGGGGACGGTGGCCTCGAAGAACTCGGAGTACAGCGCGTCCTTGCCGAAGAACATCGGCGTGATCGCGGTGATGCCGGCGGTGGCGACGCCGAGGCCGAGCAGTCGACCGGCGCGGATCGGTGCCGCGGCCCCGAGTTCCGCCGGGCCGCCGGCCAGGTAGCGGGCGGCGAGGGCGATGCCGGCGACCAGGCCACCGGCGAACCCGCCACCAGCCGAGTTGTGACCGGCGAACAGCAGGTACACCGACAGCACGACCAGGCCGTGGAACAGCAGACGGACGACGATGTCGAGCAGCGCCGAGCGTCCGGTCGGGATCGCCGCGCTGGTCGGCAGCCAGGCGCGCGGCTCACCGTCGGCCCGGTCGTCCCCGCTCGCCACCGAGGACGGCATGTCCCGGAGCCGGGGCAGGGTGTCCTCGCGGGAGCGGACGAAGATCAGGCTCGCGACGCCGGTCGCCGCAGCGACGACGACGGTCAGCTCGCCGAGGGTGTCCCAACCGCGGAGGTCGACCAGGGCGACGTTGACGACGTTGAGGCCGTGCCCGAACGAGCTGGTCAGCGCCGGCAGGTCCGGCCAGAGCGGCTCGGCGGTGCGCGCGGACGCGGCGACGACGACCACGATCGCCAGGGTCAGCCCCGCGAGCGCGGCGAACAGTGCGCGGAGCACCCGGAAGCGCGACGGGTTCGCGGTGCCGATCCGCGGGGGCAGCCGGCGCAGCACGAGGACGAACGCGATGAGCGTGACGGTCTCTACCACGAGCTGGGTGAGGGCGAGGTCGACGGCGCCGTGCAGCAGGAACAGGATCGCGGTGCCGTACCCGGTGACCCCGACCAGGACGGCGGCGGCGAACCGGGTCTTCGCGGCGAGGACGGCGATCGCGGCCATCGCCATCACGACGACGACGGGCAGCTGGCCCCAGGTGTCGGCGAAGCGGATGTGGAACGCCCAGGGACCGCCGACGACGAGGTTCGCCAGGGCACCGGCGACGAACACCGACAGGATCACGGTCAGGTAGTAGGGCAGCGAACCGCGCTGCAGGCTGGCGGTCAGCCAGGTCGCGAAGCGGTCGAGGCCGCGCATCAGCCGTCGGTAGTTGGCGGAGGCGGACGGCGACCCGGCCAGGCGGTGCTGGACGGCCTCGACCCGGGTACGGAGCAGGAACAGGACGCCACCGCCGACCAGGGTCAGGGCGGAGATGCCGAGCGCCGGCTCGAACCCGTGCCAGAGCGCCAGGTGCGGGACCTCGGCGCTGCCGTGCCGTGCGGCCGTGGCGGCGGACTCGAACCCGTGCGCGACGAACGGGGTGGCGAGGCCGAGCACGAGCCCCGCGACGCCGAGGACGGCGGGGACGACCCAGAGCCCGTGCAGCGCGTGCGGCTCGGTCTGGGCGACCCCGGACTTCCGGGCGAACGTGCCCCAGAAGAACCGGCACGAGTACGCCACGGTCAGGACCGACCCGACCGTCACGCCGACGAGCGCGACCCAGGCCCAGCCGGCGTCGGTGCCGTGCAGTTCCTCGAGGAAGCCGCCGAGCACGGCTTCCTTGGCGACGAAGCCGATGAGCGGCGGGATGCCGGCCATCGACGCGAGGGCGAGCACCGCGACGACCGCCAGCCCGGGCAGCCGTCGACCGACACCGCTGAGCTTCCAGAGGTCCCGGGTGCCGCTGACGTGGTCGACCGTGCCGACGACCAGGAACAGCGTGGACTTGAACGTGGCGTGGGCGACGAGCAGCACGACCCCGCCGAGGGCGATCTCCGGCACGCCCCAGCCCGCGGCGAGCACGAGGAACCCGAGCTGGGCGACCGTGCCGTACGCCAGCAGCAGCTTGAGGTCGGTCTGCCGGAGTGCCCGGTACCCGCCGACGAGCATGCCGAGCACGCCGAGCACCGTGATGGTCTCGCGCCATCCGTCGAGCAGCGCGAACGCCGGGGCCAGCCGGGCGACCAGGTAGATGCCGGCCTTCACCATCGCGGCGGCGTGCAGGTACGCGCTCACCGGGGTCGGCGCGGCCATCGCGGCGGGCAGCCAGAAGTGGAACGGCACGATCGCCGACTTGGTCAGCGCGCCGACCAGGACGAGGATCACCGACACCGTGACCGCCGTGCCGGTCGGGGGCGCGGCGATGATGCCGGAGAGCGAGGTGGTGCCGGCCGCGACCGAGATGACGACGAGCCCGGCCAGCATCGCGAGTCCACCGGCCGTGGTGACGACGAGTGCCTGCATGGCGGCGGCCCGGCTCGCCCGCTTCACGGCGTCGTGCCCGATGAGCAGGTAGGAGAAGACCGTCGTGGCCTCCCACAGGACGAAGAGCACGATGACGTCGTCGGCGATCACCAGGCCGTACATCGACCCGGCGAACGCGGTCAGGACGCCAGCGAACCGACCGAGACCCGGCTCGTCGTCGGCGAAGTACGAGGCGCAGTAGACCAGCACGAGCGCACCGACCACGGTGACCACGAGGGCGAGCACCCAGGACAGGGCGTCCACCCGGAACGCCAGGTCGAGGGCGAGCTGCGGGATCCAGCGGACGCGTTCCGTGACGCCGTCACCGAGCGCCGGAGCGGTCTGGGTCAGCGTGAGGACCGCGGCGGCGGCGGGTGCGAGGGCGGCGACGAAGAAGACGCGACGCCCCAGCAGGGGAGTGAGTGCGGGGACGACGAGTGCGATGACGCCGAACGCGATGAGGACGGTGAACACAGGGGCACCTCCTCGGGGGTCGGGCTGCAGTCCGGCTCTCTTGGCACCTCACAGCCTACGGAGAGCCGCATGGGCAGATCCTGTGCGAGCGGACAGGGTCCGTCGCGATGGTCCACACTGCCTCCGACTCTGCCCGCTCGCCGGCAGAACTGCCCGGCCCGGTTCAGTCCTCGTACGCGCGCGACGGGATCTGGGTCGCGAGCTTGCCGCCGGACACGTCGAGCAGCGTCCCCGTCACGTACCCCGCCAGGTCGCTCGCCAGGAACAGCAGCACGTCCGCGACGTCGTCCGGTGTCTCCCACCGCCGGATCGACAGGGTGTCGAGCAGCCGGTCTTGGTCGGCGGTCGGCATGGTCGCGAAGCCGTTCATCGCGGTCGGCACCATCCCCGGCGCGTACGCGTTCACGGTGATGCCCCACGGCCCGAGCTCGGACGCCAGGACCCGGGTGAACTGCACGACGGCCGCCTTCGACGCCGCGTACGCTGCACTGCCGACGCTCGGCACGATCGCCGCGAAGGACGCCGCGTTGATGATCCGGCCGCGCCCCGCCCGCTGCATCACCGGCGCCACCGCCTGGCTCATGAGGAAGGTGCCGCCGAGGTTCACGTCCATGCACCGGCGCCACGCGTCCCACTCCAGGTCCGCCACCCGGCCCTCGACGTTGATGCCCGCGTTGTTGACGAGGACGTCGACCGTGCCGTGCCGGGCGACGACCGCGTCGACGGCGGCGCGCACCGACGCCGGGTCGGTGACGTCGCAGGCGAGCACCTCGAGCGCGTGGGCCCCGACAGCCGCGGCCTCGACAGCGTTGGCCCCGACAGCGTGGGCGCCGTCGGGGACGCTGGGCGGGCCTCCCGGCTGGTCGTCCGCCGCGCGGTCCGCGAGCGCCGCGGCCAGGTCGAGCGCGACCACGTGCGCGCCCTCCCGGCGGAACCGCTCCGCGATGGTCCGGCCGATCCCGCGGGCGCCGCCGGTGACGACCACCACCCGGTCGCTGAGGTCGAGGTGCATCGGACGCTCCTTCGTGGCGTCCGTCGACGCCGACGCGTCTACTGTCCCACCCATGACGGACGAGCGCACAGCAGACCGGAGCACGACGGACGACCGCGTCCTCTGGGTCACCGGCGGTGGCAGCGGCATGGGGGCTGCGGCCGCGCAGGTGGCGGCACGGTCGGGCTGGAGGCTCGTCCTCAGCGGCCGTCGCACCGAGCGTCTCGAGGCGGTCGCCGCCGGCATCCGCGCCGAGGGCGGCACCGCGGACGTCCTGCCCCTCGACGCCACCGACCCCGAGGCTGTGACCGCGGCCCGGGACACCCTCCTCGGACGCCACGGGCGGATCGACGGACTCGTGCTGTCGGCCGGGCTGAACTCCCCGCGGCGGCGCTGGGACGACCAGAGCATGACGGACCTCCGCGCCGTGATCGACACCAACCTGACCGCGGTGGTGCAGGTCGTCGACGCGGCCCTCCCCGCGCTCCGGCGCTCCGGTGGGGTCGTCGTCGTGGTGTCATCGTACGCCGGGTGGTCGTCGCAGCCTGGTGCCGGGGTGGCGTACTCGGCGAGCAAGACCGCGCTCGGTCCCGTCGTCCGCACGCTGAACCAGCAGGAGGCGCAGCACGGCGTCCGCGCCACGCACCTGTGCCCGGGTGACGTCGCGACGGACTTCCTCGAGCAGCGCCCGAGCGTGCCGGACGCCGCGGCCCGTGCGGTCATGCTCACGCCCGAGGACGTCGGTCGGGCGATCGGCTTCGTGCTCTGCGCTCCGGCACACGTGCGGATCGACGAGCTCGTGCTGTCGCCGGTGTCACAGCACTGACGAACCGGGCCGGGGACCGCACCGGCGCGCAGCCCGCTCGCCGACCTGAGATGATCGACAGCGGCGCGTCAGGCTCGTGCCGTGGAGGGTGCGCAGTGGACGCAGCAGAACAGGTGGTGCTGCAGCTCGTCGGCACCCCGTGGGCGTTCCTGGTCGTCGGCCTCGTGCTCGCCGTCGGCAGCATCGCGGTCTTCCTGCCCAGCCAGGCGATGGTCGTCGCGATCGGCACGCTCCTGGTCGGCGGTGACGGGGGACTCCTGCCGGTGCTGCTCCTGGTCGTCGCGGCCACGATCGGCATGGTGCTCGGCGACCTGGCGCTCTACCGGCTGGCCCGGTCGGTCGACCTCGGCTCGAAGTCCTGGTTCGCCCGGCCGAAGGTCCGGAAGGCCCGGGAGTCCATCGACGAGCGGTACCGCGCGGCCCCGGGTCGCATCGCGGTCCTCGGGCGCTTCATCCCGATGGGTCGGCTGACGACGAACCTGGTCGGCGCCGACAGCGGGCTCGACGTCCGTCGGTTCCTGCTCAGCTGCGCGCTCGCCGACGTCGTGTGGGCCGTGTACTGCGTCGGGATCGCCGCGGCGACCGGACACTGGAGCCGGGAGCAGCCGTTCCTCGTGACCGTGCTCGCCGTCGTGGCGTCGATCCTGCTCGGCCTGGGGATCTCGGCGATCGAGAAGGCCGTGCGGCGACGCAGCGAGGCGGCGGCCGCGGCGGTCTGATCCGTCCCCGGTGCCCGCGCACTAGCGTGGTCGCACCGTCCGAAGGAGCACCCGTGCCGAGCCTCACCGACCTCGTCCCCGACCCCACCGCGCTCGAGACCCTGCACACCGGCAGCACCTGGGCCGAGGGGCCGTGCTGGGTCCCCGCGACCCGGACCCTGCGGTGGTCGGACATCCCGGGGGACCGCGTCCTGCAGTGGTCGGCGGCCGACGGCTCCGTGTCGGTGTACGCCAAGGGTGTCGAGTTCACCAACGGCCGGACCCTCGACCACGACGGTTCGGTGGTGCAGTGCTCGCACGGGCGCCGACGGGTGGAGCGCGACCGGGACGGCGTGGTCACCCCCATCACGACCCGGTGGGGCGCGGTGGCCTACAACTCCCCGAACGACGTCGTCGTCGCCCGGGACGGCAGCGTCTGGTTCACCGACCCGGCCTACGGCATCACCCAGCCGCGCGAAGGGCACCCGGGCGAGCGGGAGTACGGCGACCACTGGGTGTTCCGCTGCGGCCCGGACGGCGAGGACCTGCGCCCGGTCGTCCTCGACGTCGACGAGCCGAACGGTCTGGCGTTCTCGCCCGACGAGCGGGTCCTGTACGTGGCGAGCTCGGACGGCGACCGCCCGGTGATCCGCGCCTACGACGTCGACACGGACGGTCCGGCCGCGCCCGGCGTCCCCGGGGTGCGGGTGAAGAACGGCCGTGACCTGGTGCGCTTCGCCCCGGGCGAGGGCGTGCCCGACGGCCTCCGCGTCGACGAGGCCGGGCGGATCTGGACCTCGGCCGCCGTCGGGGTGTTCGTGCACGAGCCGGACGGCACCCGGATCGGCGTGGTCCCGGTGCCCGAGACCGTCGCGAACCTCTGCTTCGGCGGCGACGACGGCCGCGACCTGTTCATCACGGCGACCACCTCGGTGCACCGCATCCGGACCACCACCCGGGACGCCGCCCGCCGCTGACGTATCCTGACTCGGCCATGCAGTGCGACTACTTCGACCGCGGGGTCTGCCGGTCGTGCACCCTGATGGGTCAGCCCTACGGAGACCAGGTCCTCGACAAGGAGCTCCGCACCCGCGAACTCCTGCACGACGCCGTCGACGCGGCCGGCGGCCCGGGGGCGGTGGAGTGGCTGCCGGCGGTCACCAGCCCGGAGTCCGGCTACCGCAACAAGGCGAAGATGGTCGTCGGCGGCACGGTGCAGCAGCCCACCGTCGGGATCCTCGACGAGCGGCAGCGCGGGGTCGACCTGCGCCACTGCGGCATCTGCACGCCGGGCATCCAGCACGCGCTGCCGGTCCTGGCCGACTTCGTCGCGTCCGCGGGGCTGATCCCGTACGACGTCCGGCAGCGCCGTGGTGAGCTGAAGTACGTGCTCGTCACCGAGTCGCCCGACGGCGAGCTGATGGTGCGCTTCGTCCTCCGCAGCGAGGGGCAGCTGCCGCGCCTGCGTGACCGGCTCGGCGAGCTCCGCCGAGTCCTGCCGCAGGCCGTCGTGGTCACCGCGAACCTGCTGCCCGAGCACAAGGCCGTGACCGAGGGGGACCGGGAGGTCGTCCTCACCGAGCAGCAGACCCTGCCGATGCGCCTGGGGCCGGTGACGATGCACCTGCGCCCGCAGAGCTTCTTCCAGACGAACACGTCCGTTGCGACGCAGCTGTACGCGCAGGTGTCGGCGTGGATCGACGAGGTCGACCCGGCCTCGATGTGGGACCTGTACTGCGGTGTCGGCGGGTTCGCGCTGCACGCCGCACGTCCGGGTCGTTCGGTCACCGGCATCGAGACCAGCCGCGAGGCCATCGTGTCCGCGAAGCAGTCCGCCCGCGAGGCCGGCCTGACCGACGTCCGCTTCGCCGCCGACGACGCCACCGCCCACGCACTGCGGGCCCGCCCCGGTACCGCCCCGGAACTCGTCGTCGTCAACCCGCCGCGTCGCGGGATCGGCGCCGAACTCGCGGGCTGGCTCGAGACGTCCGAGGTCCGGCACGTCGTCTACTCCAGCTGCAACCCGGTGACGCTCGCCCGCGACCTCGCGGGGATGCCCTCGTTCCGGCTGCGGCGCGTCCGCGTGCTCGACATGTTCCCGCAGACGGGGCACCTCGAGGCCGTCACGCTGCTGTCGCGGGACTGACGGACGGGAGGCGCGGTGCGGGCCCGCCCCGCGCCTCCCGTCCGTCGTCGGGTCGCCGGATCCGCGATTGCCAGGGAACTCGGAAGGTCGTGTACCCGGGTACGTACGATCGCCGCGTCCATGGGCATCGCGACGTACAGGGTTTGACTGGGGTACATAGCACTGCTGGGTAGAACCGTTGGTCTCAGTTTGATAACGGGCGTGAGTTTCCTATGGTGGCCCACCGTGACGCCGGCGCGGAGGCTGCCCCCGGCGACACCATCAGACTGACCGCGATCGGTCGGGGTGGGCAGCCGACGTCGGGAACGACGACGCGACCCCGGTGGAGCAACGACATGAAGAACCACACCCGAACTCGCGCCCTCGTCGGCGGACTCGCCTTCGCCGGCATCGCCGCAACGGGCGTCGGTCTCGCAGCTGCACCGGCCAGCGCGGCCGACGGCTCGACCTGGGACGCCCTGGCGGCCTGCGAGTCCAGCGGCAACTGGGCCGCGAACACCGGCAACGGCTACTACGGCGGACTGCAGTTCACGCAGAGCACCTGGACCGCCAACGGCGGCACGGGCAGCCCGGCCGGCGCGAGCCGTTCGACGCAGATCGCCGTGGCCGAGAACGTCCTCGCCTCGCAGGGCTGGGGCGCCTGGCCCGCCTGCTCCGCGAAGCTCGGCCTGAGCGGCACGAGCGGCGCGGCCCCGGCGCCCGTCGCCCAGCCGGCGGCTCCGGCACCGGCTCCGCAGGCGGCGGCCCCGGCGGCACCGACCCGTCAGGCGGCTCCGGCACCGCAGGCCACGGCACCGAAGGCCGTCGCGAGCACGCCGGCCCCGTCGGCGACCGCGACCAAACCGGCCGCCGTCCCGACCAGCGGCAAGACCTACAAGGTGGCCTCGGGCGACACGCTCGACACCATCGCGACGAAGCTCGGCGTCGAGGGCGGCTGGAAGCAGCTGTGGGCGGCGAACACGTCGACCGTCGACGACGCGAACCTCATCTACGCAGGACAGACCCTGCAGCTCCCGGCCTGACGCACCGCGTCTCGCGCCGATCGGAAGCGCCCCACGACCTTGGTCGTGGGGCGCTTCGTCATCCGGCGGCGTGGGTCGCGAGCCAGCCGGACACGTCGTCGGAGCGGAGCGCGATCGACAGGCTGGAGACGGCCGACCGGTCGATCCGGACGTAGGACTGCCCGTCGTCGCTCGTGCCGCCACCGGCCGACGGCAGCGTCGTGGTGGCCAGGCCGGCGGCCCGGAAGTCGCGCAGGGACCACCCGAGCCCGACGAGTGCCGAGAAGTCCAGGCCGGGGTCCACCGAGAGGTACTCGCTGCTCGAGGACACGAACTGCCGGATCCGCCCCGGGCTCGTCAGGGTGTCCTCGGACACGACCCGCTGGACGAGGGCGCGCATGAACGCCTGCTGGTTCCGCACCCGGGTGTGGTCGGCATCGGCGAAAGCGTACCGTTCACGCACGAAAGCGAGGGCCGCGTCGCCGTCCATGCGGTTGGGGCCGACCGTGAAGTGGTGTCCCCCGGCGTCGAACGCGGTCGACGAGTCGACGGTGACGCCTCCGAGCGCGTCGGTCATGCCGGCGAAACCCGCGAAGTCCATCTCGGCCACGTGGTCGACCCGGACGTCGAGGAGCTGTTCGACGGTCTGCACCGTGAGGGCGACACCGCCCCAGGAGTACGCGGCGTTGATCTTCGCGGTGCCGTGGCCGGGGACGTCGACCCAGGAGTCGCGGAGGATCGAGATCAGCGAGACCTGCCGGCGGTCCGCTGACAGGTGCGCGAGCATCAGCACGTCCGCACGGCCGCCTGCTGCGCCGTCGTGGTCCGGGTCGAGTCGGGCACGGGAGTCCGAGCCGATGAGCAGGACGTTCATGGCGCCTCCGCTGGCGCTCGGGCGCGCACCCGTCGGGAACGGGGAGTCGATGACGGTCCGCCCTGCGTCGTAGCGGTGTGCCAGGCCACCGATGAACGCGCTGACGACCACGGCGAGGACGATCGTCACGAGCGTGAGCAGCCCGACGGCGATCAGCAGCGCACGACGGACGGGGCGCCGGCGGTGGCTCCGGGCGAGGGCACGACGGCCGGACATGGGACTCCCTGGGGGCAGGCCGGCCTGGTCACCGACTCATCCAGGGTGACACATCTCACATATCAGGTGCAAGTACCTCGTCAGGATCGGACCGCCGCACGCCGGCCACGATCGCGCCGAGCCGTGCGCGGAGCTCCGGGTCGTCCGGCAGGACCTCGCGCTCGATGTGCCGTGCGGTGTCCCACATCCGGCGCCCGTGCTCGGTCACGGTGACGAGTCGCCGACGGCCGTCCTCCGGGTGGGGGCTGCGCTCGATCATCCCGTCGCGCTCCAGGCGCTCGAGGGTGCGGGACATCGTCTGGGGCTGGACGCGGGCGGTGCGGGCGATGACGTCGGCGCCGGTCGGGCCCGTGCGCAGGGCGATGTCGAGTGCGATGAGGGCCGCGTGCTGCAGCCCGATCGCCCGGAGGCGCTCGTCCCACTCGCGTTCGACGGCTCGGGACGCAGCGGCGAGCAGGCGTCCGATCGGCCACTGCGCGGACTGGTCCTCCATGCCCCGAGTCTACGGTGGAGCAGTGCACTGGCCCTGGCCCTCGGAAAAGTGTTCAGCATGCTGACGATCGGTGTACGCTCGCCGTCGTGCCCCGCTCCCTCCGCATCGCGATCCCCGCCCTCGTCATCCTCGTCTGGCTGGTCGTCGCCTCGGTCGGCGGCCCCTTCTTCGGGCGGATCTCCGAGGTCTCGACGAACGACCAGACCTCGTTCCTGCCGGCCTCCGCCGACGCCACCGCGGTGCAGGACCGCAGCAGTGCCTTCCGGGACGCCAGCGGGGCGCCGGCCATCGTCGTGCTCGAGCGGGACGGCGGGCTGACCTCCGCCGACACCGCCGCCGCCGACCGGATCGCCGAGGCCCTCGGGGACCGGGACGACGTCGACCAGGTCAGCCCGGTGATCCCGAGCCGGGACGGGGACGCGGTCGAGGTCGTCGCCACGCTGACCGCCTCGGCCGAGACCGGGGACGCGGTCGCAGCGATCCGGGCGGACGTGGACGACGCCCTGCCGGACGGGCTGCGCGGGTACGTCACGGGTCCGGCGGGCTTCACTGCCGACCTCACCGAGGCGTTCGCGGGCATCGACGGCCTGCTGCTCGGGGTCGCGCTCCTGGCGGTGCTCGTCATCCTCATCGTGGTCTACCGCTCGCCGCTGCTGCCGTTCCTGGTGCTCGCCACCGCCGTGTTCGCCCTGACCGCGTCGATCCTCGTCGTCTGGGCACTGGCGAAGGCCGGCGTCGTCACCGTGAACGGGCAGGTCCAGGGCATCCTCTCGATCCTGGTGATCGGTGCCGCGACCGACTACGCGCTCCTCTACACGTCCCGGTACCGCGAGGCCCTCCGCGACCACCGCACCGGGTGGGACGCCACCAAGGCAGCACTCCGCGGCAGCCTCGAGCCGATCATCGCCTCGGGCGGCACGGTCATCGTCGGCGTGCTGTGCCTGCTGCTGTCGGACCTCAACTCGAACAAGGCGCTCGGCCCGGTCGCGGCGATCGGCATCGCCTTCAGCGTGCTCGCCGCCCTCACCCTGCTGCCCGCGCTCCTCCTCTGCTTCCGGCGTGCCGCGTTCTGGCCGCTGCGCCCCGCGTTCGGCTGCGCCCACCCGGTGCTCACCGGCCCGGACGCCCGGGGACTCTGGGCCCGGGTGGGCCGGCTCGTCGGGCGGCGCTCCCGGGTGGTCTGGATCGTCTGCACGGTCGGGCTCCTGGCGATGAGCACGGGCCTGCTCGGGCTGAGCGCTGACGGGGTGCCGCAGAGCGACCTGGTGATCGGGCAGTCGCAGGCCCGCGACGGCCAGACCGTGCTGGCGGACCACTTCCCCGGCGGCTCCGGCAGCCCGGCGCTCGTGCTCGGCGACGCGGACCGGATCGACCGCCTCGCCGACGCGGTCACCGGGGTGGACGGGGTCGACGGCGTCACCGCGGCCGCGAAGGACGCACCCTCCGGCACCACTCCGGTCGGCGCGGACGCCGCCGCCGGCACGACGACCGGCACGACGCCCGGCACCGCGACCGGCGCCCCGGCTGCCGACCCGACCGTGTCACGCGGCCAGGTGCTCCTCGAGGCGACCCTCGCCGACCCGGCCGACTCCGCCGCGGCCGAGCGGACCGTCCGGCAGCTCCGCACCGCGGTCGAACGGGTCGACCCGGGTGCCCGCGTGGGGGGCGTCACCGCGACCGCGATCGACACGAACGACACCGGCATCCGCGACCGCACGCTGATCATCCCCGTCGTCCTGGGCGTGATCCTGCTCATCCTGATGCTGTTGCTCCGGAGCATCGTGACACCGCTCGTCCTCATCGGCAGCGTCATCGTGTCCTTCGCGGCTGCGCTCGGCGTCGGCGCGCTCGTCTTCGACCACCTGTTCCACTTCCCTGGAGCCGACCCGTCGGTGCCGCTGTTCTCGTTCGTGTTCCTGGTGGCGCTCGGCGTGGACTACAACATCTTCCTCATGACCCGGGTGCGGGAAGAGACGCTCCGCCACGGTCCGCGCGAGGGCGTGCTGCGCGGGCTCGGGGCCACCGGTGGGGTGATCACCTCTGCGGGGGTCGTGCTCGCCGCCACCTTCGCGGCCCTCGGTGTGATCCCGATCCTGTTCCTCGTGCAGATCGCCTTCGTCGTCGCGTTCGGGGTGCTGCTCGACACCGTGGTGGTCCGGTCCCTGCTCGTCCCGGCGCTCGTGCTCGACCTCGGTCGTCGGGCCTGGTGGCCGTCGCGCCTCTCGCGCCGACCGCGTGACATGTGACACGCTGAGCGCATGCCCGTACCCTCCACGCAGCCGGCCGCCGAGCGCAAGCTCCTCCGTGACACCGTCCAGGACAAGATCCGCGACGCGATCATGGACGGCACACTGGAGCCCGGCGAACGCCTCAACGACGACGACCTGATCGCCTGGCTCGGTGTCTCCCGCACCCCGATCCGCGAAGCGCTCGCCGAACTGGCCCGCGCCGGACTGGTCGAGATGGCGCCGAACCGGTACACCCGGGTCGCCGCCCCCACCAAGACCGAGCTGCTCGACGCGTACCAGACCCTCGGCGTGATCTACGGCGGTGTCGTCCGGCTGGCGGTCCCGCGCTTCACCGACGCCGAGCGCCGCCGGGTCGTGGCGACGCTCGACCAGGTGCTCACACGACTCGGCAAGGGCGAGCAGGCGGCCCTGGCGCACGACGGCGCCGACGTCTACGCGATGTGGGCGGACGCGTGCGGCAACGCCTCGCTCGCGCAGCTCTGCAAGGCGACGACCGACGGACTGTCGTTCAAGCTCCGCGTGCCCGAGATCGCCGAGGTCGTGCCCGTCGACGTCGTCACACCCCGGATCGCGGACCTCCGTGACGCGGTGCGTGCGAAGGACCCGATCGCCGCCGAGCTGGCCATGGAGGCCGTGCACCTGCTGCCCGAGCGGAGCTGAGACGTGGGCTCCGAGCGGAGCTGAGCGGCGGGCGGTCGCTCAGGCCGGCAGGACCCCGGTCGCGAGCCCCACGCCCCACAGCACCACGATCGCCGCGAGTGCCCCGAGGTGCCACCACCCGTGCATCACGAGCACGGCCGCGAACTCGCGGAGGAACGCACTCGGCACCGACTGCCTGGCCGTCGGTGCCCCGAGCACCCGGGCGTCGAGGCCCGTCCGGCGTGCCGTCATCGCGGTGCGCATCACGTGGTAGTCGTTCGTGACGACGAGCGTCCGGCCGTGCACCCCGGCGTCGCGCAGTACGTCGGCGGAGTACCGGAGGTTCTCGCGGGTGTTCGTCGACCGGCCCTCGCGGTGAACGAGTCCGGCGGGCACACCGTGCGCGACCAGGTACTCCGCCATCGCGTCGGCCTCGGTGCGGTCCTCGTCCTCGCCCTGGCCGCCGGAGGGCACCACGACCGGCGTGCGGCCGGCGGCGACGGAGCGGTGGAACACCTCGAGCGTGCGGTCCAGGCGGGACCGCAGCATCGGCGAGACCGCACCGTGCACGAGCCCGCAGCCGAGGACGACCAGTGACTCGGCCTCCTCCGTGACCCGGACGTGGCCGTACGCGACCGCGGCGCCGAGGAAGACGGCGAACACCAGCGCCAGGTACCCCGTCAGTGCCAGGACCAGCACGAGCAGCGCCGTGCTCACCGTGGTCCCGACGGCTGCGAGGACCGCGACCAGGACGCCGAGCGCCAGGACGGCCAGCCCGGCGACGAGCGCCAGCAACCGGGTCAGGCTCCGTGCGCCGCGCCGGAACGCACGGGCCCCGTTCACCAGCAGGGGGGCCGCCACGGCGGCGCAGCAGACGGCGACGACGGTCAGGAACACGCGACCGACAGTACGGGGCGAGCATGGGTGGACGGGAGGCGGTGCGCACGTCCGGCACCGGGCCTCCCGGAACGGTGCGTACAGGACGTCCAGGCGGAATCCATGTCATCTGCGCGCTCCACGGTTATGGTTCTCCCCGTGACGAACGCACCCGAGGAGACCAGGCCACGCCGGGCCGATCGCGCCGTGCCGCCCCGCCACGGACGCCGCAAGCGCCACTGGGGAGTCGTCTTCCCTGCGCTCGCCGGCGTCCTCACGATGGCCGTGCTGCTGAGCGGCGGGTACGCGGCGTACGCGTACAACCGCCTGGCCAGCAGCGTCACGAAGGTGGACGCGATCGGCAGCGCGCCGCCCGCGAAGGACGACGTCGACGGCCGCGCGATGAACATCCTGCTCGTCGGCGACGACCACCGTCCTGACAACGCGACGCCGGAGCAGATGGCGGAGCTCAACACCCAGTCCGACGGCGGCGCGACCAACACGGACACGATGATCGTGCTGCACATCGCCGCGGACGGCCGGAGCGCGACGATGATCTCGTTCCCGCGCGACTCGTACGTGGACATCCCGGGCGTCGGCAAGGGCAAGCTCAACAGCGCGTTCTCGTACGGCACGATGAACGGCGGTGGGGACACCGGCGGTGCGAAGAAGCTCATCGCGACGATCCAGGGCCTCAGCGGGCTGACGATCGACCACTACGTGCGGGTCTCGCTGCTCGGGTTCTACGAGATCGTCAAGCAGCTCGGTCCGGTGAACGTCTGCCTGAACCAGGCTGCCCAGGACGACTTCTCGGGTGTCGACCTGCCGGCCGGTGTCTCGGAGCTCAACGCGGCGCAGGCCCTGTCGTTCGTCCGGCAGCGGCACGGTCTGCCGAACGGTGACCTCGACCGCCAGGTCCGCCAGCAGTACTTCCTGTCGCAAGAGGCCCGGAAGATCCTGTCCGCCGGCACCCTGCTCAACCCGGTGAAGACGACGAACATCATCGACGCGATCGGCAGCTCGGTGGAGACCGACCAGGGGCTCGACATGCTGACCCTGGCCCGGCAGATGAGCAACCTGCGCCCGTCGAACATCAAGTCGGCGACGATCCCGATCCTCGGCACCCCGACGATCTACCCGAACGGTTCGGCGCTGTCGATCGTCGAGGTCGACACCGCAGGCATGCCCGCGTTCGTGCAGAGCCTGGTCGGCGAGCCGCCGGCGTACACGCAGGCGACCGCGGCTGCGGCCGGGTCGGTCTCGGTGACGGTCTCGAACGGCAGCGGCGTCACGGGTGCCGCGGCCGCCGCTTCCGCGGTGCTCGCGGGTCGTGGCTTCCAGGTCGGTGCCCCGGGTTCCTCGGACACCACGGCGACGACGATGGTGCAGTACCCGGTCGGCATGGAGGCGCAGGCCAAGGCCCTGGTCGCCGTCGTGCCCGGCGCGGTGCCGGTCCAGAGCACCGCCGTGCAGGGGGTCACCCTGGTGCTCGGCACCGACGGCAAGACGCCGCAGGCCGCCGCCCAGCCGGGCACGTCGACGCCCGCCCCGGCGGAGCCGTCGAAGGAAGCCGCCGCGCCGAAGCCGACGACGGCGCCCGCCGAGCCGAGCCCGTCGTCCACCGCCGTCCACGAGTACGGCCAGGAAGGCGTCTGCATCAACTGACGCCGGCTCGTCCGCCGCGTCTCGCCGCTGTCATCCAGACTGGCATGTCACATTACAGGACGTGGATGACGAGCTGCGCCGACGACGGGACGAGGAGCGCGCCCTGCTGCTGCGGGTCGCCGCGGGGGACCGGGAGGCCTTCCGCCGGATCGACGAACGGTTCCGGCCGCTCGTCCTGCAGGTCGCCCGGCGCCAGCTGCACGACGCCTGGCTCGCTGAGGACGTCACGCAGGACGTGATGCTCGAGGTCTGGCGGCTCGCTCCCCGCTACGACCCGTCACACCCGGTGATCGCCTGGATCCGGACCATCGCGACCCGGCGGGCGATCGACCGGGTCCGGAAGGCCCAGGCGGACCGCGAGCGGGACCGGCGTCTGGGCATCCGCGACCACGAGGCACTCGACCACAGCTCACTGGACCGCGCCGAGGCCGTGCTCGACCGACAGGCGCTCCGCCGGGCACTGGGCACGCTGCCGGAGCGACAGCGGCACGCGGTGGTCCTGCGCTACCTGGCCGACCTGTCCGGCCCGGAGCTCGGGCGGGCGCTCGGGGTCCCCACCGGCACGGCGAAGTCGCGCGCTCGGGACGGCGTGCTGACGCTCCGGCGGACCCTGGTCGGTCCGGCAGGCGAAGGCAGCGAGGGCTCCGGGCGCCGCCTGGGTAGGTTCGAGGGGTGACCAGCACCGCACGCCCGATCACCCTCATGACCTACAACATCAAGAACCCGGACCCGGTGCACGACTGGCCCGCCCGACTGCCCGTCGTCCTCGACGTCATCCGCCGCCACGACCCCGACCTGCTCTGCGTGCAGGAGGCCTTCGACCACCAGATGGACGCCCTCCGCCAAGGCCTGCCGGACCACGACGCCGTCGGCCAGGGACGAGAGGGCGGTACGGCGGGCGAGCACGCCGCGGTGTTCTACCGGCGCGACCGGTTCCGCCCCGTCGACTCCGGATCGTTCTGGTTGTCGGACACCCCGGACGAGCCCGTCTCGAACACCTGGGACAGCCTGTACCCGCGGATCGCGAACCACGCTCGGTTCCTCGATGCCGAGGGTCCGGCGTTCACCCTGCTGACCACGCACATGGACCACGAGCAGGGGCCGCACGGCGACGAGGTCCGCGCCCGCAGTGCGGCGCTCGTCGTGCAGCGGCTGTCGGTCGTCGACGGCCCGGTGCTCTTCGCGGGGGACTGCAACGAGCCGGCCGGGGCGGGTGCGGCCTCGCAGGTGTTCGCGGACGCGGGCTACACCGACGCCTGGAGCGTGGCGGGGGACCCGGACGACCACACGGCGTCCTTCAACGACTGGCAGCCGCCGGTGGCGACCGGGGAGCGCATCGACTGGGTGTTCACGCGTGACGTCACCGCGGTCGACCGGGTGCGGATCGACCACGACGGGCCGGAGACGTGGTTCGCGAGCGACCACTTCCCGGTGATCGCGACGATCCGGGTCTGAACCGCAGCTGCCGCGGGGCCTCAGCAGCCGCGGGCGGGGCGGATCGGCATCGGCGACCCGATCACGGTGACGGTGGAGTCGTCGGTCAGGACGGAGACGCCGTTGGCACCGTCGCCATCGGCCCCGTCATCGTCGGCGCCCTCCGCACCGTCGGTGCCGCGGTGGCCAGCGGTCCCGCGGTCGTCAGCGTGGTCGTCATCGTCGGTCCACCCGCGCTGCAGCAGGAGCTGCCACGCCTGGGCGTCGTCCGACCCGAGGGACTCGCGGTCGCTCGCCGGTGCGTCGTCGATCTGGTCGGAGACGTCGTCACCGACCTGGACCCCGTCCGGCCCGGAGAGCTCGATGACCGCGCCGAGACGGGAGCGGACGTGGTCGCGGAGCACGCGGACCTCGACCCGGTTGCCGGCGGTGCCGGGCTCCGCCAACGCGGCGACGCGGATCGCACCACCCCACGTCGAGGTCGTGCTGGCCGGCACGCAGCGACCGGCGTCGCCGACCGCGGTCTGCGTGCGTGCGGGGGTGCCGAGGATGCGGTTGAGGACCGAGACGGTGTGCTTGGCGTCGCGCATCGACACGGTCGTGACGGTGTGGTCGTCGGAGCGGAACACGATCGACTCGGCACGGAGCTCGACGGCGTCGACGGACTTCAGCGCGCCGGACGACACCGGACGCCAGGTCGGCACGGGATCGGCGGTGCGGGTCGCGGACGCGGTCGGCTCAGCGGCAGCAGCGCGGTCGGCATCCTGGCCGGACCAGTGGTCGACCGCCTGGCCGTTGCCCACCACGAGGGCGAGCGCCACGGCACCGATCGTCATCACAGTCCTGGGAGTCACTCGCTCGACCGTAGCCGCCCCTCCCGGGCTGGGCGACGGGTGTTACCGAAACGGTTCCGCACCGTCACCGGACCGTGACATTGCCGGAGCCCGGGCCGGACGGCGTCGCCTCGCGTACCGTCGGACGCATGGCGGAGTACGTGGTGGACAGCACCGGAGACAACGCGGCGCACGGCGTCGACCTGATCGACGGCGACGAACCGGCGGTGCGGATGATCGTGCACGGCGACCTGCCGGCGACCATCGACCACGACGGCCGGACCTGGTCGCGGACCGGTGACGCCGAGGACCAGGGTGACGACGCCCCGCCGATCGCGGTGTACCGCCCGGTCTGAGGGCGGCCCACTGCGGGTCCACGCGGCAGCAGCCGGTCTGCGCGGCGGGGGACAGCCTCCTGAACGGGGACCGGAGCGGCCGTGCGTACCGTCGCAGCCATGACGGACCAGCGGATCGACCAGTACACCATGCAGGACCCGACGAAGCTCTACGCCGACAAGAAGCCGGACGAGCAGTACCTCGAGGGCGCCGGCACCGACGCCGAGATGGCGGAGAACGTCCCGGCCGACCACGGCGAGGACACCTACCGCGGCTCCGGCCGTCTCGAGGGTCGCAAGGCGCTCATCACCGGCGGCGACTCCGGCATCGGCGCGGCCGTCGCCATCGCCTACGCCCGTGAAGGCGCCGACGTCGCGATCGGCTACCTGCCCGAGGAGCAGGAGGACGCCGACCGCATCGTCGCCCTCATCGAGGCCGCCGGTCGCAAGGCCGTCGCCCTGCCCGGGGACATCAAGGACCTGGCGTTCTGCGAGCAGCTCGTCGAGACGGCCGTGCAGGAGCTCGGCGGCCTCGACATCCTGGTCAACAACGCCGGCAAGCAGCAGAACGTCGACGACATCACGAAGATCTCCGACGACGAGTTCGACGAGACCTTCAAGACGAACGCGTACGCGACGTTCCGCATCACGAAGGCCGCCGTGCCGCACCTCAAGCCGGGTTCGACGATCATCAACACCACGTCGATCCAGGCGTACGCACCGTCCCCGCACCTGGTGCACTACGCCGCAACGAAGGCGACCGTGAACAACCTGGCGAAGGGCCTGGCCGCGCAGCTCGCGCCGAAGGGCATCCGCGTCAACGCCGTCGCACCGGGCCCGATCTGGACCCCGCTGCAGCCCGCCGGCGGCCAGCCGTCCGACGCGCTGCCGTCCGCAGGCGAGCAGACCTACCTCGGCCGCTGGGGCCAGCCCGCCGAGCTCGCGCCGGCGTTCGTGTTCCTCGCCAGCGGGGAGTCGTCCTACGTGGTCGGCGAGACGCTGCACGTCGACGGCGGCATGCCGACGCCGTAGTCGGTCACCCGGCGGCGACGCCGCGCATGACGGGAGGCCCGTGGCTGCTCAGCCACGGGCCTCCCGTCATGCGGTCGGACCGGCCGCGTGTCGGCGGACCGTCAGTGCGTGCCGCAGGTCCGCGCCATCGACTCGAGCAGCTCGCGCGCCGCGAGGGCGGCGGCCAGCTCGACCTCGACGGGGTTGATGCCGACGGCCTGTTCGAACTGCCGACGCCGGGCCTGCAGCGCGACCGGTACCTCGGGCCGCTGCGGCAGGACGGCGATCGCGGCGGCGGCGGCCTCGAACGCTCCCTCCGGGCGGCCGAGGTGCTCCCACATCGTGCGGACGTCGTGCGCCACCTGCTCCGGGGTGCTCGCGAACTCGAACCCGGCGGACGCCATGGTCGCCAGGCCCTGTGCGGTGGAGTCGTTCGGGGACATCCCGGCATCGTCACACACCCCGCCGCGGACACGCCCAGGCAGTGGCCGCCGAACGCCTCCGCTTGTCCCCCATGTTGCCGACCCCCGGACCGGGGATGCGCTTGACCCCCGATCTCCGCCAAGATCGACATGCGGACAGGACGTCCGCACCGCCTGGACGCGACGGCCACGACCTGACCGTGCGTCCCGGACACGGAGGGCACGATGCTCGAGGACACCAGCGCCGACACGATGGCTGCCGCTGCGGCTGCGGCGACCCTGCACCTGCGGATCAGGATCGTGGGTGCCACCGTCGACCTGCTCCGTGACGTGCCCTTCCACGAGGCACGCGCCGAACACGTCGCCGAGCGGCTGGACATCTCGACGCACGAACTGCAGCAGCACTTCCCGTCGTGGGACGGGCTCGTCCTGGCCGCCGTGGACCGGTGGAACGGCGCCCGGATGGACGAGGTCACCCGCGAGGTCGGCAACGGCAGCACCGTCGAGCTCCTCCGCGCGATCGTCGCCTCGAACGCCGACGACCCGGCACTGATGCGTCTGCTCGTCGCACTGCTCAGCGTCGCCGGCAACCCGCAGCACGCCATGTCGAACTACCTGCGGTCGCGGTACCAGCTGTTCTTCGCCCAGGTGAAGCGCGGTCTGGAACACGACATCGCGGTCGGACGAGCCCCGCACACGATGGACCCCCGCCGTGGTGCCGAGCAGCTCATCGCCCTGTACGAGGGGCTGCAGCTGCAGGCCCTCCTGCGCAGCGACCTCGACCTGGTCGCGGCCTTCGACCGGGCCGTGGCCCGCCTCGAGCGCGGCTGGATGGAACGGTACGAGGCGACCGCGCAGCGCCGGCTGTCGACCTGGGGCGACGTGTCCTGGTCCGACGACGAGACCTGGTCGGTCTGACGGAGCGGCCTCCGCCGGGACTGTCCCTGCCGGGTCGGCCCCTGCCGGGTCGGCCCCGGCCGGGCAGGCAGGGCCCGTCCGTGCTGGCCGCCGACCGCACCCGCTGGGACGTCGCCGAGGGGAGCCCGGGTACGCCGGGAAGCCCAACGGAAGGAACGATCGTGGCAGCACCGAACCCCATCCAGATCCAGAAGTACCTGAGCGGCATCGACTACCCCGCCTCGAAGGACGACGTCGTGTCGACCGCCGAGAAGGAGAACGCCCCCGACGACGTGCTCGAGGCGCTCCGTGCGATCCCGGACGGCGAGTACGACGGCCCGACCGACGTGTCGAAGGCCGTCTCGGACGCGAGCTAGCGGCTGCGGCTCCGGCTGCGGGCTGCCGAGGTTCGCGCTGGGCGACACCGCGCGCGGCCCCGTGCCCGCGTCGTGTCGCTCAGCACGAACCCCGGCGCCGCGACCGGCTCACCAGCGCGGGACGCTGCCGTTCCCCGGGTCGTAGCCGGAGTCACGGATGACCGGCAGCGCGGTGGTGTCGCTGTGCACCGAGTGCACCTCGATCCGGCGCCCGCGACGCAGCGCACGCCGTGCCCCGGGCGTCGCGAAGAGCCCACCGAGCACCAGCCCGGCCCCGATCGCGAGCGCCACGGTCACCGCCGACCCGAAGTCCAGCACCGAGCTCGACGACCCGCTCATCACGTTGAGCAGCGCGTTCGACACCGCGACGCCGGGCAGCAGCGCCCCGCAGAACGCCGGCACCGCGATCGCCGAGACGGCCGTGCGCATCCGGACGGCCGCGTAGGTCGAGAGCACGCCGAGCAGCACCGCCGCCAGGAACGTCGCACCGAGCAGCGGCAGGCCGAACTCCTTGAGCTGCCAGAGCGCCGCACCCGCCGCGACCGAGAACACCACCGCGACCGGGATCACCCGTGCGCTCGCCTGTTGCACGAAGCAGTTCGCCCCGGCCGACGCCACGGTCAGGGACAGCGACGCCCAGAGCGGCAGGGCCTGGGTGACGATGCCGGACGGCTCGACCTCGAGCCGGAGCCAATGTGTCACCGCGATGCCCGCCGGCACCCCGACGACGATCGCCGCGATGAGCATGCCGATCGTGAACGCCCGGGCGACCGCCATCGCGCGGAACCCCGAGATCGCGTCCTGCGCCCACGTCACGAGTTGCACGTGCGGCAGCAGGAGCACCACGAGGGCCGCGACCATCGTCGCCGCACCGGTCGGCGTGAGCACACCCGCCCAGATCGCGAGGGTGCCGATCACCGACGCCACCGCCCCCTGCGCGCCCGAGACGAAGAACTGCGGGTACCCGCGGCCGGTCAGCCACCGACCGGAGACGATGATGCCGAGCATCAGGACGAACGCCCCGACGCCGGCCCGCCAGCCACCACCGGCCTGCAGCGCGATCGAGGTCCCGAGCACCGAGAGCCCCACGTCGGCGAGCCACATCGGCCACCGCGGCGGCATCCGGAGCACCGCCACGAGGGCGCTCACCGCGCTGGTCATGTCCCGGTCGTCGTGGATCACGTCGTCGACGATCTGGTTCGCCCACGTCAGGCGCCCGAGGTCGGCGCCGTCGGAGCGCGTGCTGCGCATCTTGACGAGCGGCGGGCCCTCGGTCGGCGAGTACTGGATCGTCACCGAGCTGCCCGAGAAGTCCAGGTCGAGCGGTGCGAGGTTCCACTTCGTCGCCACCGCGATCACGGCGGTCTCGACGCTCCGGGTGTCCGCGCCGGAGGCGAGCATCACCTCGGTCAGGTCGAGACAGAAGTCGACGATCTGCCGTGCGGAGTACTGCTCCCGCAGTGAGCGGGTGTCGGGCGTGACGTGCTCGTAGATCGTGCCGCGCAGTCGCGCGCGGACGTCCCGCATGTCGTGCTGGGCGACGCTCCGGGCCTTCGGGCGTGGACGGGGTGGACGGCCCGGCCGGGGGCCGGGAGGGAGCGGTTCGGCCATCGGACCATTGTGCCTGGCGTCCTCGTGCGCCGCCTGGTGCCGGGTGGGACGACGGACGGGAGGCTCCCCACCGGTCCGGTGGCTGTCTCTTATACTCATAT
>NZ_JARUXD010000227.1:0-213 GCF_030433875.1 Curtobacterium sp. PsM8
GTAATAATCACTTGATCAAGATAGTTATCTGGATGCCTGGTGACAAAATCGAGAGCTGTAACAGCTAGGGTCAGTTGTCGTTCAACGGCGTTCCGCTCGACGAGCCCTATATCAATGTGCCAGCAGGCAAGCCGACAGATGCATAAGAATATTCTGTGACGGAGCCGAAGAACAAGCTTTGGGTCTTGGGGGATAATAGGTATTTCTCCGAAT
>NZ_JARUXD010000228.1:0-213 GCF_030433875.1 Curtobacterium sp. PsM8
CCCTGCCACGACCCGAGCGTGGAGTTGCGGGTGTACCACTGCTGCTGCGAGCCCCACGTGACCGTGCCGTCGACCTTGCTGTCCGCGATGAAGCCGCCCGACGAGTAGCCCTGACCGCCGTCCTGCTTCGACGGCCCCATCGTCAGGTTGCACTTCAAGTCCACGCGGCGCAACGGCGCAGCCTGCGCCACCGCCCACCGGTCGGACCCCCCC
>NZ_JARUXD010000229.1:0-213 GCF_030433875.1 Curtobacterium sp. PsM8
CGCGGGTCGAGGTCATCCCCCGGGTGCTCCACGAGGGCGCCGCCGCCCGGTCCGACGACAACCACGCCCAGACCGCGTCCTGGCTTCGTTCCGACGAGTCCAACCACGAACTCCGCGACGGCGACGCCCGGAAGCGCGCCGACCTGGTGCGGGCCGCCCGGGGCGCCTTCGTCGAACGGGGGGAGACGCCGCTGCAGGCCGCCGTCCTGGCCG
>NZ_JARUXD010000230.1:0-213 GCF_030433875.1 Curtobacterium sp. PsM8
GACCCACACGACGCGAGCCGCGCCGCCCCCCCCGCCGCACCCCCGGCCGGGGGGGGGGGGGCGGCCCCCCCCCCGGGCGCCCGGGGGGGGGGGGGGGGGGCCCCCCCCGGCGCCCCCGACGCGACCCCCCACCACCAACCCGCCGCCCCGCCCCCACACCCGAAGACTACACAACCAAAGTAGGATATATGAAAACAACACACCCCGCGGCGG
>NZ_JARUXD010000231.1:0-211 GCF_030433875.1 Curtobacterium sp. PsM8
GCATACCAGATTGCCGAGGCGATGGACGCGCAAGCCTCGCCCGCGTGGACGGTCTGGCGGTGGCAGGTGCCCACCATCGAGATCATCGAATCGGCGGAACTCGCCAAAACCACGCAAGCCCAGACTCCCACGACCGCACAGACCTTCGTCAATCAGGGGATTGTGTCCGCTCAGAAGCTCCTCGTCCTGTCACTGCTGCTGAATCAAGACG
>NZ_JARUXD010000232.1:0-211 GCF_030433875.1 Curtobacterium sp. PsM8
TGGAGACCAGGCGGAGCGCCCCGGCGTTGGGGCCGGGCGTCGCGACCGTCACCGCGCGCAGCGCGCTGCCGCGGCCGTGCCGGCCGAGGTGGTCGACGAGGCCCCCCGGTGCCGCGGTGATCGCGTCGACCATGGTGCGGTCGCCGCTCGCGAAGGGGAAGGTGCGGGGTGCGCGGACGGCGGGGCGGGCCTCCCGGTCGGTGCTCCTGCC
>NZ_JARUXD010000233.1:0-211 GCF_030433875.1 Curtobacterium sp. PsM8
GCTACCCGCCAACGGCCCGTTTCACCCACACAAACAACAAAAGCGACCTTCAAGTTAAAATACCCAACCCCCCCTGCCGGTAGCGCAGTGTCCCCCGCCCGCGCCCCCCCCCCCCACCCCCCCCCCCCGCGGAGTAGGAACGCGGGGGGGGGCCCCCGGGGGGCCCCGCGGGGGGGGGTTTTAAAAAATACAGAGGGCGCGCCCAAAAAAA
>NZ_JARUXD010000234.1:0-210 GCF_030433875.1 Curtobacterium sp. PsM8
TTTTAATTTATTGGTTGGTGTTGTCCAGGCGTGGTGGTTTTTAGGTCTGGGGGTTTGGCGGTTCGCGTTTTACTGGTTGGGTTTTTTGGTGGTTTGTCTTTTGGTGTGGTGTTGGTGTTTTTTTTTTGTTTGTTGGTGTTTCCCGGGGGGTTTGGATATTTGTATTTGGTAGGTGTTTGGGGCTTTTTTTGTTTTCGGTGGTGGTTAAGC
>NZ_JARUXD010000235.1:0-209 GCF_030433875.1 Curtobacterium sp. PsM8
GATCGCGAACCACACAGAAGTTCTCGTGCTCCTCCCTCTCCGCTTCAGCCCTGGATAGCTTGGCTTGGAGTTCCGCAAGTTTCTTCTCGCAAGCTTCTAGCTCTGCTTTCCATCCCGTAAACGTGACTTGCATTTTCGCATCGTCTAATAATTTCCCTAGTTGCTCGATTGCGCTCGGCTCCTCATGCGGGGAATCGGGGGATGGCGTG
>NZ_JARUXD010000236.1:0-209 GCF_030433875.1 Curtobacterium sp. PsM8
GCGCCGCACCGAGGCCGCCGGCAGCCGCGACGCCGAGGAAGCCCACCGCGCTCATGCCCGCGCTCCGTTCGACCGGATCCGGCCGGCGACGGCGCTGCCGCCGCCGGGCGCGCCGGCCCCCGAGAGCCCGGGCAGCCGCGCGGACCCGGGCCCGGCGAGGCCCCGGCCCGCGCGGGACACCCCCCCCCGGCGCGGCGCGCGGGGGGGGT
>NZ_JARUXD010000023.1:0-47607 GCF_030433875.1 Curtobacterium sp. PsM8
CCGGGGGGCCCGGCCGGGCGGCGCCCGCCGGGGGGGGTGACCCCCCCCCCCCCCCGGCCCCGGCCGGCGTCTGCGGGGTCCGACGACTCAGTCCTCGGACCCCGCGTCGTCCGGGTCGGTCACCTGCGCGTGCCCGAGCGGGTCCAGGTGGATCGACGTCCCGTCGTCCAGCTCGACCATCGGCTTGCCCTCCAGGAACGTCAGCGTCCACCGCCAGGCCGATGCGTCGACGGACTGCGCCGCCAGGTCGTCCTCGACACCGCGCACGGCGACGACCATCGTCTCGGGCAGTCGCGCGGGCGGTTCCGCGCCCACGTTCCATCGCGTTCCCAACTGCATCCGTGCCTCCAGTCCGTGTCGGCGGAGCCGTGTCGACGGCGGAGTCCGCCGCGACGACGGACGCCCCGCCCGTGTCTCCACGGTAACGGGGCGTCCGGTGTCCGGTCCGTCAGGATCAGGCCGGGGGCTGCTCCGCCAGCTCGATCTCGACGACGGCGAACTCGTCACCGTCGACGAACGCCAGGTCCTGGATCCGGCCGACGGCCGCCAGGTCCACGGCCGCGCGCTCGACCAGCTCGCGGACGGCGGCGGGTGCCTGCACGACGGCCCGCGTCACCGGCGTCTTCTGGGACGCCTTGGCCGCGGTCTTCGCGCCGCGGATGCCGATCAGCGCCTGGCCGACGGCGGCGAGCAGCCCGGTCTCGGCCTGGTCGACCGGCAGGTCGGCACGGACCGGCCAGGAGGCCCGGTGCACGCTGGTGTCGTGGGTCCAGGCCCACACTTCCTCCGTCGCGTACGGGAGGAACGGTGCCAGCAGGCGGAGCAGGACGTCGATCGCACCGCGGAGCGCGAGGACCGCACTCGCCTGCGTCTCGTGGCCGGCGTCCGGGGCGGTGCCGTACGCACGCTCCTTCACGAGCTCGAGGTAGTCATCGCAGAAGGTCCAGAAGAACCGTTCGGTGATCTCGAGCGCCCGGGCGTGGTCGTACGCGTCGAACGCGGCGGTGGCCTGGTCGACGACGGTGCCGAGCGCGGCGAGCATGTCGATGTCGAGCGCCTCGGTCACCTGGTGGGCGCCGGTGGGCAGCTCGAAGCCGTAGACGAACTTCGCCGCGTTGAGGACCTTGATCGCCAGACGGCGGCCGACCTTGATCTGCTTCGGGTTCTGCGGGTCGAAGGCCGCGTCGGTACCGAGCTTCGACGAGGCCGCCCAGTAGCGGACGGCGTCGGCGCCGTGTGCCTCGAGCACGGACAGCGGCGTGACGACGTTGCCCTTCGACTTCGACATCTTCTTGCGGTCGGGGTCGACGATGAAGCCGGAGATCGAGGCGTTCTTCCAGGGCACCACGTCGGCCTCGAGCTGGCTGCGGAGGACTGTCGTGAACAGCCAGGTCCGGATGATGTCCTGCGCCTGCGGGCGGACGTCGTACGGGTACACCAGGTCGTAGAGGGCCGGGTCGGTCTCCCACTTGCCGGCGAGCTGCGGGGTGAGGGACGAGGTCGCCCAGGTGTCCATCACGTCGAGTTCGCCCTGGAACCCACCGGCGACACCACGCTGCGACTCGTCGAACCCGGGGGCAGGGTCGGACGACGGGTCGACGGGCAGCTGCGCCTCGGTCGGGACGATCGGCTGGTCGAACACCGGGTTGCCGTCCGCGTCGAGGGGGTACCAGACCGGGATCGGCACACCGAAGAAGCGCTGGCGCGAGATCAGCCAGTCGCCGGACAGGCCACCGACCCAGTTCTCGTAGCGGACCTTCATGAAGTCGGGGTGGAAGGCGATCTGGTCGCCGCGCTCGAGCAGCGTCTGCTTGAGCTGCTCGTCACGGGCGCCGTTGACGATGTACCACTGGCGGGTGGAGACGATCTCGAGGGGCTTGTCGCCCTTCTCGAAGAACTTCACCGGGTGGTTGATGGTCTTCACGTCGCCGACCAGTTCGCCGGACTCGGTCAGGGCGTCCACGACGACCTTCTTGGCGGAGAACACGGTCTTGCCGGCCATCTCGGCGTAGAGCGCACGGCCCTCGGCGGACTCGATCCACGCCGGCTCGTCGGACCGGATGCGGCCGTCGAAGCCGATCACCGAGCGGTTCGGCAGCTGCAGCTCGCGCCACCAGACGACGTCGGTGGTGTCACCGAACGTGCAGATCATCGCGATGCCGGCGCCCTTGTCCTTCTGCGCCAGGTGGTGGGCGAGCACCGGGACCTCGACGTCGAACAGCGGCGAGCGCACGGTCGTGCCGAAGAGGTCCTGGAAGCGCTCGTCGTCGGGGTGCGCGACGAGGGCGACACAGGCCGGCAGGAGTTCCGGGCGGGTGGTCTGGATGACGACGTCGCCGCTGCCGTCGCTCTTGTGGAAGGCGAGCCCGTGGTACGCGCCGGGCATCTCCTTGTCCTCGAGCTCGGCCTGCGCGACCGCGGTGCGGAAGGTCACGTCCCAGAGTGTCGGGGCGTCGGCCTGGTAGGCCTCGCCACGCTCGAGGTTGCGGAGGAAGGCGCGCTGGGCGCTGGCGCGGGAGGTCGCGTCGATCGTGCGGTACGACTGGGTCCAGTCGACGGACAGGCCGAGCGTGCGGAAGAGCTCCTCGAACTGCTGCTCGTCCTGCACGGTCAGTTCGTCGCACAGCTCGATGAAGTTGCGGCGCGAGATCGGCAGCTGGTCGGCTGCCTTGCTCGACTTGCCGTCACCGCCGGCGAACGGCGGGGTGAAGTCGGGGTCGTAGGGGAGCGACGGGTCGCAGCGGACGCCGTAGTAGTTCTGCACGCGACGCTCGGTGGGGAGACCGTTGTCGTCCCAGCCCATCGGGTAGAAGACGTGCTTGCCACGCATCCGCTCGAACCGGGCCTTGAGGTCGGTGTGCGTGTACGAGAACACGTGCCCGATGTGCAGCGAGCCGGAGGCGGTCGGCGGCGGGGTGTCGATCGAGTACACGGCGGACCGGTCGCCGGCGGCGTCACGGTCGAAGCGGTAGGTGCCGTCCTGCTCCCACTGCGGCCCCCAGACCTGCTCGAGTCCGTCCACCGATGGCTTGTCGGGCATGGGCTTGGTCATGGCTGCGCCTTCCGTTCACATGTGCGGCACCGAGTCCGTGATGAGGTGCCTGAGTGTCCCCGCGTGGTGCGGGTGCGATCCTCAGCGTACCGGTGGGCCGGGGCGCTACAGCCCACCTGGTAGGCTTCCGGGGTTTGTCCGGCGAGCGCGGTTCGTAGGACGCCAGTGTCGCTGTCTCGCCGGATGCCCGGCCGACCCGCCGGGAGCCCGAAGGACGCCACAGCACACCGGAGGAACACCTTGCCAGCCAACGACACACCCCAGCAGCAGCACGGCGATCGCCCGCTGCGGACGAAGGGCGCCGTGAAGCGTGCTCGACGGAAGCTGACCGAGGACGACGTCACCGTCGTCGAGGAGTCGATGCTCAAGCGTGCCGTCGCAGCAGCGGCCCTCGGCAACGCGATGGAGTGGTTCGACTTCGGCATCTTCGCCTACCTGACGGTGACCATCTCGCAGGTGTTCCTGCCGCAGGGCGACCCGGCGTCGAACATCGTCGCGACCTTCGGGTTCTTCGCCGCCGCGTTCATCGTCCGCCCGATCGGTGGTGCGGTCTTCGGCCCGATCGGCGACAAGATCGGCCGCCAGAAGGTCCTCGCGCTGACGATGATCCTGATGGCCGCCGGCACGCTGATGATCGGCCTGATCCCGTCGTACGACACGATCGGCGTCTGGGCACCGATCCTGCTGCTCGTCGCCCGCTTCGTGCAGGGCTTCTCGACCGGTGGTGAGTACGGCGGCGCCGCGACCTTCATCGCCGAGTACTCGCCGGACAAGCGTCGCGGGTTCATGGGTTCGTGGCTCGAGTTCGGCACGCTCGCCGGGTACGTGCTCGGCGCCTCGATCGTCACCGGCCTGCAGTTCGGCCTGTCCGAGGACGCCCTGCTCAGCTGGGGCTGGCGCATCCCGTTCATCATCGCCGGCCCGCTCGGCCTGATCGGGCTCTACCTGCGGCTGAAGCTCGAGGAGACCCCGGCGTTCCAGAAGCAGCAGGAGCAGGCCGCCGAGCGCGAGTCGCAGAAGACGCCGTTCCTCAAGCTCTTCGCCGAGAACTGGCGCTCGCTGGTCATCTGCATCGGGCTGGTCCTGGTCTTCAACGTGACCGACTACATGCTGCTGTCGTACATGCCGACCTACCTGGAGCAGAACCTCGGCCAGAACGCCACGTTCGGGCTCATCCTGATCGTCGTCGTGATGCTGCTGATGATGGTCGTCATCACCTTCGGTGGTCGGCTGTCCGACCGCTTCGGTCGTCGTCCGGTGCTCGCCGCGGGCTGCATCGGCTTCATCGTGCTGTCCTGGCCGGCGCTCAAGCTCGTCCAGTCCGGCACCGGGGTCGGGGTGTTCTCCGGCCTGCTGATCCTCGGCGTGGTCCTGGTGACCTTCACGTCGACGATGCCGTCCACGCTGCCGGCGCTGTTCCCGACGATCATCCGCTACGGCGCCCTGGCCATCGCGTTCAACGTGTCGGTGTCGCTGTTCGGCGGGACCACCCCGCTCGCCACCGCCGGGCTCATCAAGTGGGCGCAGGACGCCGGTTACGGCTGGGCCGAGGACATCCCGGCGTTCTACCTGATGCTGGCGGCCGTGATCGGGCTCGTCGCGGTGTACTTCACGAAGGAGACCGCCGCGTCGCCGCTGATGGGCTCCGGGCCGACGGTCGGGTCCGAGGACGAGGTCGCCGGGGTCATCGACGACTACAACGACCCGACGTCGGAGCTGGCGCAGTCCGACTGGGCGAAGGAGTTCTCGACCAGCCAGATCCCGATCGTGACCGCCGACGGTCCGGTCGGCGACGGCGCCCAGGACGAGGCACCCGCCGGTTCCTGACCCGCACCACACGCCCTGGAGGCCCGACCCGCGTCACGCGGGTCGGGCCTCCGTCGTGTGGGTGGCCGGACGGCGCGGACGGCGGCCGTCAGGCCGACGGGCCGGCGGCCAGCCGCTCGGCCGCCTGCACGAGGCGCTGCGTCACCGGGTGCTCGGGGTGGCCGAAGACGGCCTCCGCCGTGCCGTGCTCGACCACGGAGCCCTCGTGGACGACGAGGACCTCGTCCGCCAGGCGCCGGACGGCCCGCAGGTCGTGCGACACGAAGACCATCGCCACACCGGTGTCGTCGCGCAGCCGTTCGAGCAGGCCGAGCACCGCGTCCTGCACGGTCGCGTCGAGGGCGGTGACCGGCTCGTCGAGGACCAGGACCTCCGGCTCGGTGGCCAGCGCCCGGGCGATCGCGAGCCGCTGCCGCTGCCCGCCGGACAGGGTGCGCGGTGACCGGGTCCGGAGGCCCGGGTCCAGGTCGACCTGTCGCAGGGCGGCGTCGACCCGGTCACCCAGCGCACCGGTCGCCCGCCGTGCGCGCCCGCCGCTCAGGGCGTCGGCGAGGACCCGGTCGACGTCCCACCGTTCGTCGAACGTCGCGCCGGGGTCCTGGACGACCGCGGCCATCCGGTGTCGACGTGCACGACGGTCGTGCTCGGGGAGCGGTGCCCACGCCTCGCCGTCGAGCGTGACCGTGCCGGCGTCGGGCGTCTCGAGCCCGAGGAGCATCCGCGCCACCGTCGTCTTGCCGGAGCCCGAGGCCCCGACCACGCCGAGGACCCGGCCGGGGGCGACCCGGAGCGAGACGTCGGCGACGGCTGCGACGCCCGGGTAGGACCGCTGGAGTCCCGTGGCGGCGAGCACCGGCAGTGCCGAGCGACCGGCCGCCGACGACGCGCCCGCAGCACCGGCGGCATGGGCCGCCGGCGTCGACCGGGCCACCGTTGTCGACCGGGCCGCGCGCACCAGGGCCTGCGTGGCGGGGTGGACCGGGGCCTCCAGGACGGACGCCGTGGGACCGACTTCGACGATCCGGCCGGCGTCCATCACGGCGACCCGGTCCGCCCACCCCGCGACGAGCCCGAGGTCGTGCGTGACGACGAGCAACCCGGTACCGCGCTGTTGCGCCGCCCGTAGCTGCTCCATCACGCGGAGGGCGATGCCGGCGTCGAGGGCCGTGGTCGGTTCGTCCGCCACGAGCAGCCCGGGGCTGCCGATCGTCGCGGCGGCGATGAGGGCACGCTGTCGCATCCCGCCGGACAGGGTGCCCGCGGTACGGCCGTCGGCGGCGAGTGCGGGGTCGAGTCCGACGGCCTCCAGTTCGGCACGCACCGCCTCGACGCGCTCACGTGCCGACAGGTCGGTGTGCAGGCGGAGGGCGTCGGCGACCTCGCGCCCGACCGGACGCAGCGGGTCCAGGGCGCCCAGGGCCTCCTGTCCGACGTAGCCGACGTGTCGTCCGCGGACCGCGCGCCACCGGCGTTCCGACAGGCCGCGGACGTCCTGGTCGGCGACGGCGAGCCGCTCGGCGGTGACGACAGCCCCGCTGGCGGACAGACCGAGCGCGGCCCGGACCGTGACGGACTTGCCGGAGCCGGAGGCGCCGACGAGCGCGACGCACTCGCCCGGCGCGACCCGGAGGGTGACGTCGGTGACGACGGGGACGCCGTCGATCGTGACCGAGAGCCCGGCGACCTCGAGGGCGTTGCCGTGGCCGCTCACCGCGCGGCTCCGGCACGGCGGAGGGCCCGGCCGAGCACCGTGACGGCGGTCGCCAGGACCACGATCGCCAGGCCCGGGAACGTGCTCATCCACGGCGCGGTCGCCAGGTAGGTGCGGCCGTCGGCGAGCATCGCGCCCCACTCCGGTGCCGGCGGCGGTGTCCCGACGCCGAGGTAGCTGAGCGCCGACGCCCACACCACGGCCTGACCGATGCCGAGCGTGCCGACCGCGACGACCGGCCAGAGCGCCGCCGGCAGCACGTGCCGGACCACGACGGTGGCGGGGGAGCGGCCGAGCAGGACCGCGGTCTCGACGACCTGCGACGAACGGGCGGTCCGGACCAGTCCGCGGACGATCCGGGCGTACCCGGGGGCCGTGGCGAACCCGACCGCGAGCATCGCCGGCACCGGTCCGGGCCCGGTGACCGCGATGACGACGAGTGCGACCAGGAGCAGCGGGAGGGCGAAGGCGACCTCGGTCACACGCCCCACGACGGCGTCGACGACCCGGCCGCCGAGTCCGGCGAGGACCCCGAGGACCACCCCGGTCCCACCGCCGACCAGGGTCGCGACGACGCCGACCAGCAGCGACGCCCGCGTCCCCGCGACCACCCGTGCCAGGACGTCACGTCCGGACTCGTCGGTGCCGAAGAGGTGGCCGGCGCCGGGCGGCAGGAGCGCCTGGGACGGGTGCACCGCGAGCGGGTCGGCGCCGCCCAGCAGCGCCGGCCACAGCGCCGCCACGACGGCGACGGCCACCACCACCGCGGCGACGGTCCCTGCCGGGCCGAGCGTCCCCCCACGGAATCGCTCGGACCGGCGTCCGGCGCGGACGCCGGGCTCTGGGGACGGCGTGCTGCCGGGCACGCCGGCGGTGCTGCTGCGTCCGGCCGGGAGGCCCGGGTCGACGATCCCGCTCACCGCGCCACCGCCTCGTCGGACGTCGCGCCACCGCGGTCCGGGCCGGTACCGCGGGCCTGGCTGGCACCGCGGGCCGGGTCGCCGCGGCGGGTGCCCCGGTCGGTGCCGCGCGGGTCGACCGCCCGCTCGACGAGGTCCGCCACCGCGAGCACCACCACGTACGCCGCCGCCGACACCAGGGCGATCCCGGCGACGAGGGGCATGTCCCGCTGCGTCACCGCGGTGACCAGGGCACGCCCGATGCCGGGCAGCGCGAACACCGACTCGACGACCACGGCCCCGGACACCAGCGACCCGAAGGCCCAGGCGGACAGGGCGATGCCGGGCAGCGCCGCGTGCCGGAGCAGGTGGCGGCCGAACAGCCCCGCGCGGGACTCGCCCCGACCCCGGGCCGCGAGTGCGAACGCCGAGCGCTGTGCGTCCACGACGCCGTCGCGGATCGTCTCGGCCAGGTACCCGGCGACCGGCACCGCGACGACGAGCACCGGCAGCACCCAGCCGCGGACCGTCCCGTCGCTGACCGCGGGCACCCAGCCCAGGCTGCTGGCGAAGACGACGATGAGCACGCTGCCGAGCCAGAAGTGCGGCATCACGCTGGCGGTCACCGACAGCCCGGTGGTCAGCAGCGCCGCGACCCGACCGCGCTGCGTCGACCACCACGCGGCGACGACCGCGAGCAGCCAGGCGACGACGAGCCCCGCGACCGCCAGGGTCAGCGTCACCGGCAGCTCCTGCGCCAACAGCGTCGACACCGGCGTCCGGAACGCGTACGAGTCGCCGAGCTGCCAAGTCGCCAGACGTCCGAGGAACACCGCGTACTGCACCAGCACCGGTCGGTCCAGGCCGTACTCGTGGCGGACCTGCGCCACCGCCTCGGCCGAGGCCTGCGACCCCGGACCGCCGAGGATCGCGAGTGCCGGGTCACCGGGGATCAGGCGGATGGCGACGAACACGATCGTCGCCACCGCCCAGAGGACCCCGACGCCGCCGAGGAGCCGGCGCACCGCCCAACGCGCCCACCCGGCGGCGGGGGAGCTGCGGGGCGGGCGGGCACCGGGCCTCCCGGCCGTCACCGGACTGTGCACCACCGGAGGGTCAGCGGGCGAGCCAGGCGGTCCCGAACCACGGCGTCGAGACCGACGTGGTCGAGATGCCGTGCACGGCCGAGCGGTACAGGAAGTGGTTCTGCTGGTCGTAGAGCGGCAGGACGGTCCGGCTCTCGAGGATCGTCTGCTGCGCCTGCTCGACCAGGTCGGCGCGCTCGGCGGAGTCCGCGGTCTGCGCGGCTCGCTCGAGCAGCCGGTCGAGTGCCGGGTCGTCGAGCTGAGCGAGGTTCGCGAAGTAGCCCGACGGTGCCGGCGTGATCGACGCGGAGTCGTAGAGGATGCGGAGGACGTCCGGGCCGACCTTCGTGTACGGCGCACTCACGACGTCGTACTGGTTCTTCGCCAGCGCGGCGTACCAGCTGGACAGGTCGAGTTCCTCGAGCTTGACCGAGATGCCGACCTTCGCCTCGGAGGCCTGGATCTGCTGGAACAGGCTGCGCTCGGCCGGTACCGACTGGTTCGTCGAGACCGGGAACGTGACGGTGAGGGGCTTGCCGTCCTTCTCGCGGACGCCGTCGCCGTTCTCCTTCCACCCGGCGGCGTCGAGCAGGCGCTCGGCTTCCGACGGGTCGTACCCGAAGAGCGCCTTGTCCGAGTACGAGGTCGGTTCGACGCTCGACAGCACGGAGTACGAGCGCTTCGCGGTGCCGAGGAACAGCGACTTGAGGCCCGGGTCGATCTCGGCCGCCGCGATGAAGGCCTTGCGGACGGACTCGTCCTGGAACACCCCGTGACCGGAGTTCAGCTCGAGCCGGTTCGAGGCACCGGGTCGGGGCGCGTCGAGGTCACGGATCGCGGTCTTCGACGACGCCGCCGTGAGCTGGTCGGGCTGCGCGTTGTCGATGACGTCGACCTGCCCGGACTGCAGCGCCGCGTAGCGGGAGGTCGAGTCCGGCAGGAAGCGCCAGGTCAGCCCGTCGAGGCGGGGCTTCGTGGTCGAGCCGCCGAGCGGCGTGTAGTCGGCGTTCTTCGTCAGGGTGACGCGGTCGCCGTGCTTCCAGTCGGTGACCCGGAACGGGCCGGTGCCGACGGGGGACTCGCAGTTCGTGGCCTGCTTGCGCTGCAGCGCCTTCGGTGACTCCATGCCGACCCAGGGCTGCGAGAACGACTCGAGCAGTGCGGCGTCGGGGCGGCTCAGCGACAGGGTGACCGTCCGGTCGTCGGTGGCGGTGGCCTTCGCGATCGACTGCAGGGCGAGGTAGCCGGTGCTGGACGCGGTCGCCGGGTCCTGCACGTGCTCGATGTTCGCCACGACCGCAGCGGCGTCGAACGGGGTGCCGTCGGTGAAGGTCACGTCGTCGCGCAACGTGAATGTGAGGGTCTTGCCGTCGTCGCTCGTGGACCACTTCGTGGCGAGTTCCGGCGTCGGCTTGCCGTCGTCGAGCCCGACCAGTTCCTCGATGTACTGGGTCGCGAGCAGCGCCTGCGGGTAGTTGCCGCCGACGTGCGGGTCGAGGCAGGTCGGCTCGGCGTCGCCGGACGCGTAGGTCAGGGTGCCGCCACGCACCGGGGTGCTGCTGTCGCCGGGGGCGCCACCGCCCGAGCACGCCGCGACGGCCAGGAGGATCGTGGCCGCGCTGGCGACGCCGGTCACGATGCGCCGCAGCGCCGGGCTTTTCTGTACTGGGTCCAAGATCATGGCTCAGCGAGTCTAGCGCTTTACTGGAGGGCATGGACGAACCCACCCGCCGAGGCGGTCGACCGCGCCGATCGAGTGCCGAGGTGCTTGCCGACGCCGCCGCCGAGCTCTTCCTCGAGCAGGGTTACACCAAGACGACGGTGGACCACATCGCCGCTCGGGCCGGGGTCAGCCGCGCCACCTTCTTCAACTACTTCGCCGCGAAGTCCGACGTGATGTGGCTCGATCTCGACGCCGCGGTGGCCGACCTGCCGCAGCACCTGGCGACCTCTGCCGAGTCGAGTGTCGTCCGCGCGGTCGAGGACGCCCTGCTCGCCGCGGCCCGCGCCCACGACCCGGACCGGGTGCCGTGGGCGATCGCGCAGGCCGAGGTGATGGACGTCGGCGCCGAACTCGTCGCGAGCGTCGCCACCCGGGTCACCGCGCAGCACCAGGCGGTCGCGTCCTTCGTGGCGGGGCGGACCGGGGAGCACCCGGGGTCGCTCTGGCCGCAGACCGTGGCCGGCGCGATGCTCGGGGCGGCGGCCGCGGCGTTCGGGGTCTGGGTGACGGACGGCGTCGGTCGGCGTCCACTCGTCGAGTACGTCGGTGCCGCGTTGACGCCCGTCGTGGCGGGGCTCGACGCGCGCTGACCCGCTGCCGGTCCGCTGGTAGGTTCTGGGTGCGCCGCCCGAGGGGGACGGCCACCGACTCCAGGGGGAACCGTGCCCGACACACCCGATCAGCAGCAGCCGTCGTCGTCCGGAGCGGGTGGTCCGGATCCGGAGCGCCGCGAGGGTGATGCCGCCCAGGCGCCGGAGTACCCGGCCCAGGCGCCGCAGGACGCCGCCGCGCAGGCCCCGGAGTACCCGGCGCAGCCGCCCCAGGACGCCGCTGCGCCGGCACCGGAGTACCCGTCGCAGCAGCCGCAGTACCCGGCCGGCCAGGCACCGCAGTTCCCGGGGCAGCCCGGCGGCCAGCAGGCGCCGCAGGACAGCGGCCAGCCGCCGCAGTTCGGTGGCCAGCAGCCCCAGTTCGGTGGCCAGCCGCCCCAGTACGGCGGCCAGCCGCCCCAGTACGGTGGTCAGCCCCCGCAGTACCCCGCCGGCGCGGCCGGCCCCCAGGGCCAGCAGCCCTGGCAGGGCGGCGGTGCACCGATGATGCAGCCGGGCGGTGCCGCCGCGTACGGTGGTCGCCCGCAGCAGCCCCGCGGCCGTCGGGTCCTGGTGGCCGTCGTCGGCATCGTGGCGTTCCTCGTCGCCGGTGCCCTGGTGCGGTGGGGCCTGTCCTCGTTCGGCGGTCCGTCGAAGCAGGAGCTCGTCGACGAGGGCGTCAAGAAGATCACCGAGCAGACGACCTTCCCGAAGCAGGTCGACGCGATCACGACCTGGACCGGGGTCAACGCCGAGGACGACGCGATCCACTACCGCTACAGCGTCGCCGCCGACCCGACCGCGATCTCGGAACGGGCGATCCGCAGCTCGGTGCTGTCGAACCTCTGCTCGACGACGGCGACGCGGGACATCCTCGAGGAGGACATCGCGATGCGGTACTCCTACGTCTTCCCGGGCTCCGACAAGACGGTCGACCTCGAGTTCACCGAAGCCGACTGCTGATCGACCCCCGCGGCCCGGTCAGGCGCGGAGGGTCCCCGCGCCGCCGGCCGCGACGTCCTCGACGGTCCCGTCCTTGACGACCTCGGGGATCTCGTCCCCGGTCGGCACGAGGGCAGCCGCACCCGGCACGGACAACGTGAGCACGGCCTCCTCGACGTACTGGCTGTCCTCGAGTGACTGCTCGATCTTCCGGAGCCGGCCGGCGACGTGCTCCTCGGTGTCGTTGCCGACCAGGTCGACCGCGGCGACCATGTAGACACGCGACGGGCCGACGAACTCCAGGTGCAGGTAGCTGACGCTCTCGACCTGGTCGCGGGCGAGCAGCTCGACGAGCACGGCGTCCTCAAGTTCGGGCGACGTGCTCTCACCGAGCAGGAACCGGCGGTTGCGGTCGATGAGGACGATCGCGACGACGCCGAGCAGCAGGCCGACGGCGATCGACCCGATGGCGTCGAACACGGCGAGGCCCGTGACCTGGTGCAGGAAGACACCGAGGAACGCGATCACCAGGCCGACGAGCGCGGCGGCGTCCTCGGCGAACACCGCTCGGAGCGTCGGGTTCGACGACTGCAGCACGTGGCGGAGGACCGGCACCCGGCGCTTCGTCGCGGCACCGTGCGCCTGCCGGAAGGCCTGCAGGAAACTCGTGCCCTCGAGCAGGAACGACACCCCCAGCACGATGTAGTTGAGCATGACGTCCTCGGCCGGTCCGGTGTCCCCGAGCTCGGTGATGCCGTGGTAGATCGACACGATCGCACCCGCGGTGAAGAGGCCGAACGCGGCGAACATCGACCAGATGTAGGTCTCCCGGCCGTAGCCGAGCGGGTGCCGGGCGTCCCGCTTCCGGGCGCCCCGGCGTTCGGCGATGAGCAGGAACACCTCGTTGCCGGTGTCCGCCCACGAGTGCGCGGCCTCGGCCACCATCGAGGCGGACCCGGTGAGCATCGCGGCGACGGACTTCGCGATCGCGACGAGCAGGTTCGCGCCGAACGCGATGAGGACGGTGAGCAGGGACTCCGGCTTCTGTTCCGAGCTGGAGGACGAGGCGTCCGGAGTGGTCTCCGGAGCCTCGGATGACGTCGACGAGGGCATCGCTCCAGCATGCTCTCGTCCGGTAGAGTCGGGTGCACAGGCATCGATCCGGCCATCACCGGGGAGTCATCCGGAAGAACGCGGCACCCGACGGGGGCCGTCAGTAGAACCGGACGGGTTCGGGACCGTCATCATCCCCGACGCAGAGTGGTCACGAACAGGCGGTCGCGCCGGTCCGAGGCAAGCGAGGTGGTACCGCGGAGCGCAGGCTCCGTCCTCGTGGTCCAGTTCCACCGACCTCCAGGAGCCATCCGGTGCGTTACCCCCTGAACCGCGATCCCGCGAACGAGCCGTCGAACGGTGCGGACGGTGTCTCCCCGTCCCCGTCCTTCCCCGCGGTCGAGGACGGCATCCTCGCCTTCTGGAAGGGCGACGACACGTTCCGCGCCTCCATCGCGCAGCGCGAGGGTTCGGACGAGTGGACCTTCTACGACGGCCCCCCGTTCGCCAACGGCCTGCCGCACTACGGGCACCTGCTGACCGGCTACGCCAAGGACGTCTTCCCGCGCTACCAGACCATGCGCGGCAAGCAGGTGCACCGCCGCTTCGGGTGGGACACGCACGGCCTGCCCGCTGAACTCGAGGCGATGCGGCAGCTCGGCATCACCGAGAAGCACGAGATCGACGCCATGGGCATCGACGTGTTCAACGCCGCCGCCAAGAAGTCGGTCCTGCAGTACACCGACGACTGGCAGCGGTACGTCACCCGTCAGGCGCGCTGGGTCGACTTCGAGGACGACTACAAGACCCTCGACGTCACCTTCATGGAGAGCGTCCTCTGGGCGTGGAAGACCCTCTGGGACAAGGGCCTGGCGTACGAGGGCTTCCGGGTCCTGCCGTACTGCTGGAACGACCAGACGCCGCTGTCGAACCACGAACTGCGGATGGACGACGACGTCTACAAGACGCGTCAGGACCAGTCCGTCACCGTCGCGTTCCCACTGACGGGCGCCCGGGCGGACGAGCTCGGCCTGACCGGCGTGCGCGCCCTCGCCTGGACGACGACGCCGTGGACGCTGCCGACGAACGCGGCGCTTGCGGTCGGTCCGGAGATCGCCTACGCGGTCGTGCCGGCCGGGCCGGGAGGCGCGGCGGACGGTGGCAGCGCCGGTTCGGCCCAGTACCTGCTCGCGTCCGACACCGTGGCCGCGCACGCGAAGGACCTCGGGTACGCGTCGGCCGAGGAGGCCGTCGAGGCCGTCACCCGCACGGTCGCGGGCCGGGAGCTCGACGGCGTCACCTACGAGCGCCTGTTCGACTTCTTGGCGGAGACCGAGGGCATGGAGAACGGCTGGAAGATCCTGGTCGCCGAGTACGTCGAGACCGGCGAGGGCACCGGCATCGTGCACCAGGCCCCGGCCTACGGTGCCGACGACCAAGAGGTCTGTGCGGCCGCGGGCATCCCCGTGGTGCTCTCGCTCGACGACGGCGGTGTCTTCACGTCCCAGTTCGGCGAGGTCGCCGGCATGCTCTGGTCGGACGCGAACAAGCCGCTGACGAAGGCCGTGCGCGACGCCGGACGTCTGCTCCGCCAGGCGTCCTACGAGCACAGCTACCCGCACTGCTGGCGCTGCCGCAAGCCCCTCATCTACAAGGCCGTCTCGTCGTGGTTCGTCCGCGTGACCGAGCTGCGCGACCGCATGGGCGAGCTCAACCAGGACGTCAACTGGGTGCCGGACAACGTCAAGGACGGCCAGTTCGGCAAGTGGGTCGGCAACGCCATCGACTGGTCGGTGTCCCGCAACCGCTACTTCGGTACGCCGATCCCGGTCTGGGTGTCGGACGACCCGGAGCACCCCCGTACCGACGTCTACGGCTCACTCGCGGAGATCGAGCGTGACTTCGGGCGCCTGCCGCTGAACGCCGAGGGGCAGGTCGACCTGCACCGCCCGTTCATCGACGACCTGACCCGCCCGAACCCGGACGACCCCACCGGGCAGTCCACGATGCGCCGGATCACCGACGTGTTCGACGTGTGGTTCGACTCCGGGTCGATGCCGTACGCCCAGGTGCACTACCCGTTCGAGAACGCCGAGTGGTTCGACGCCCACAGCCCGGCTGACTTCATCGTCGAGTACATCGGGCAGACGCGCGGGTGGTTCTACGTCATGCACGTGCTCTCCACCGCGCTGTTCGACCGGCCGGCGTTCACGAACGTCATCAGCCACGGCATCGTGCTCGGCTCCGACGGTCAGAAGATGTCGAAGAGCCTGCGGAACTACCCGGACGTGTCCGAGGTCTTCGACCGCGACGGCGCCGACGCCATGCGCTGGTTCCTGATGTCGTCGTCGGTGATCCGTGGCGGCAACCTCGTCGTCACGGAAGAGGGCATCCGCCAGGGCGTCCGCGAGTTCCTGCTGCCGCTGTGGTCGACGTACTACTTCTTCACCCTCTACGCGAACGCCTCGGGCGCCGAGGGGTACCAGGCGAGCCGCAGCACGGCGAGCACCGACGTGCTCGACCGGTACCTGCTCGCGAAGACCCGGGTGCTCGTCGCGGACGTCACGACGCACCTCGACGCGCTCGACACCCCGCTGGCCGCCCAGGCGATCCGCGACTTCGCCGACGTGCTCACGAACTGGTACGTCCGCCGGTCGCGCGACAAGTTCTGGGCGGGCGCCGAGTCGTCCGCAGAGGCGACGGCCGCGTTCGACACGCTGTTCACGGTCCTCGAGACACTCGCCCGGGTGTCGGCGCCGCTGGCCCCGCTGGTCACGGAGGAGGTCTGGAAGGGCCTGACCGGCGACCGCAGCGTGCACCTGACCGACTGGCCGTCGGCGGACGAGTTCCCCGCCGACGACGCTCTGGTCGCGGCGATGGACCGCGTGCGCGACGTCGCCTCGAAGGGACTCGCACTCCGCAAGTCGACCGGCAAGCGGGTCCGCCTGCCGCTGGCGACCCTGACGCTCGTCGTGCCGGACCCCGCCGCGGTCGAGCCGTTCGCGGACATCCTCCGCGACGAGCTCAACGTGAAGCAGGTCGTCCTCGAGGAGCAGGCCGAGGAGTCGCTGGCGCAGTACGGCATCGAGCGGAAGCTCACCGTCAACGCCCGTGCCGCCGGCCCCCGCATCGGCAAGGCCGTGCAGCAGGTGATCCCGGCCGCCAAGAAGGGCGACTGGGTGGCGACCGAGACCGGCGTCACCGTCGGTGGCATCGACCTGGTCGAGGGCGAGTACACCCTCGACCTCACCGTCGCGGACGCGGCGACGGCCGTGGCGTTCCTGGACGGCGGCGGCTTCGTCGTCCTCGACACCGTCACGACGCCCGAGCTCGAGGCCGAGGGCCTGGCCCGCGACGTCGTCCGCGCCGTGCAGCAGGCCCGCCGTGACGCCGGACTCGACGTCGGCGACCGCATCGCCCTGACGCTCCGGGTCTCGACCGCCGCCGCCGACGCGGTGCGCGAGCACGACCAGCTGATCGCCGGGGAGACCCTGGCGACGACGATCGACGTCGTCGCGACCGACTTCGGGGCGGACGACACCGCGACCGAGGTCGGCGACGACGCGAAGGTGTCCGTGGAGGTGGCACGCGCATGAGCGACAGCAACGAGTACGACGCGCACGACGACGACATGGCACCCGACGACACGGACGACCTCGCCCCCGACGGGGTCGAGATCCCCGTCGGCCCGGCCGGCGACACCGCCCCGGACGACGCCCTGCCCTACGGCGGTGACGACGCCGAGGTCAAGCGCGTCGAGGCCGCCCTCTACGCCCGGATCGGCGAGCAGTCGCCCGAGCACCGCCTGACCGCGACCCGCCGTGCCGTCGAGCTGCTCGGCGACCCGCACCTGGCGTACCCGGTCATCCACATCACCGGCACGAACGGCAAGACCTCGACGGCCCGGATGACCGAGAGCATCGTCCGCGCCCACGGCCTGCGCACCGGCCTGATGACCAGCCCGCACCTGGTGTCGATCCGGGAGCGCATCGTCATCGACGGTGAGCCCATCGAGTCGAGCCGCTTCGTCGAGAACTGGGACGACATCACCCCGATCCTCGAGATGACCGACGCCGAGCTCACCGCGAAGGGCGAGCTGCCGCTGACGTTCTTCGAAGCGCTGACCGTCCTGGCGCTCGCGTGCTTCGCCGAGGCGCCCGTCGACGTCGCCGTGATCGAGGTCGGCATGGGCGGCGAGTGGGACTCCACCAACGTCGTGCAGAGCCAGGTGCAGGTCTTCACCCCGATCGCGATCGACCACGCGAAGCAGCTCGGCAACACCGTCGCCGAGATCGCCCGGACGAAGTCGGGCATCGTGAAGCCGTCCTCGTCCGTGGTGTCGAGCGCGCAGACGCCCGAGGCCCTCGCCGAACTCGAGCGGGCCGCCGAACTCACCGAGTCGACCCTCGCGGTCGAGGGAACAGCCTTCCGGGTCACCAGCGACACCCCGGCCGTCGGCGGACAGCTCGTCAGCGTGCAGGGCATCGCCGGCACCTACGACGACCTGTTCGTGCCGCTGTTCGGCGCACACCAGGCCCACAACGCGGCCGTCGCCATCGCCGCCGTCGAGTCGTTCCTCGGCCGCGGCAGCCAGGCCCTCGACGAGGACGTCCTCAGCGAGGGGCTCGCGAACGCCACGAGCCCGGGTCGGCTGCAGCCGATCGCGACCGGGCCGACCGTCGTGGTCGACGCGGCGCACAACCCGCACGGCGCGAAGGCCCTCGCCGACGCGCTGCCGGTGGCGTTCCCGTCCGACCACGTCGTGGGCGTCGTCGGGATCCTCCGCGACAAGGACGCCCGCGGGTTCGTCCGCGCCCTGAAGGACACCGTCGCCACGTTCGTCGTGACGCAGCCGCCGGGGGAGCGGGCGCTCGACGCCGACGAGTTCGCCCGGGTCGTCGTGGACGAGGTCGGCAACGACCGGGTCGTCGTCGAGCCGTCGCTCGCCGGTGCCCTCCAAGAGGCACGTGACCTGGCCGACGACGCCGACGCCGAGGACGCGATGGTCCTGGTCGCCGGCTCGATCGTCATGGTCGGCGCCGTGATGGAACTCGTGCACCGGGAAGGCGGGGCGAAGTGACGGACGCAGGACGGGCCTCCCGGCCGCCGCGGGCACCCCGGATGCGACGTCCGCGTCGTGACCGTGGGGCGCGCGAGAGCCTGCTGTCGATCACCCTCGTGCTCGAGGCGATCATGTTCTTCTTCCCGATGCTCGTCGTCTTCGGCAAGCACACCCTGCCGGCCGGGCTGGCCTTCGGCGGCGGGATCGCGGCGATCGTGATCCTGGCCCTCGCGTCCCGTCTGACCGGTTCCCGGGCCGGTGTATGGTTCGGGTGGCTGCTGCAGGCGGCCATCCTCGCCACCGGGTTCATCGAGCCCTTCATGGTCGCGGTGGGCGTGGTGTTCCTGGCGCTGTGGGTGTTCTGCTTCGTCAAGGGCGGTCAGCTCGACCGCCAGAACGCCGCCCGCCGAGCCGCACTCGGCGAGGACTGACCCACCACCACCCCCGAACCGCAGGGAGTCCCGCTGTGTCCGAACTCGAAGAGACCCTCGTCCTCGTCAAGCCCGACGGCGTCGCCCGCCAGCTCACCGGTGAGATCCTCCGCCGGATCGAGGCCAAGGGCTACGAGATCGTCGACCTGAAGATGCTGACCGCGCCGCGCGACCTGCTCGACAGCCACTACGAAGAGCACCAGGGCAAGCCGTTCTTCGAGCCGCTCGTCGAGTTCATGCAGTCCGGTCCGGTCGTCGCCGTCCGCGTCGCGGGCAACGGCGTCATCGCCGGGTTCCGTTCGCTCGCCGGCACCACCGACCCGACCTCGGCCGCGCCGGGCACCATCCGTGGTGACCTGGGCCGCGACTGGGGCCTCAAGGTCCAGCAGAACCTGGTGCACGGCTCCGACTCGACCGAGTCCGCCGCGCGCGAGCTCGGCCTCTGGTTCGCCTGAGCTGAGGCCAGCCGATCTGGCTGAGCCGAGCTGCTCTGGCTGAGCCGAGCCGCAACGAGGAAGGCCCCCGCACTCGAGAGTGCGGGGGCCTTCCTCGTGTCCGGTGGCTACTTGCCGCCGTTCTGCTCCACGAAGGAGGCGAACGACTGCGCGTCGGACCAGGCGTTGGTGCCGGTGCCGTTGTACTGCTTGCCGTTGACGATGACGGTCGGCGTACCGGTCAGCTTCGGCAGGTCGGAGTTGGCGAGCGGCTCGGTCAGGACGCGGTTCGTGGCGTCACCGACCCAGGCGGCGAACTTCTGGTCGGTGATGCAGGACTGCACCTTCGCGTTCGTCGCGCCGGCCTTCTTCGCGATCTTGGCCAGCTCGTCGTTCGTCAGACCGCGGGTGTTCTCCGACGGCTGGTTCGCGTAGAAGGCGCTGTTGACGTCGAGGAAGGCCTCGGGGTCGTAGTTCGCGACGCAGGCGGCCGCGGCGGCGGAGCGGGTCGAGTACTTCGAGCCGAGCGAGGAGCGGTCGAGCAGGTTGAACGGGTGCACCTCGAGGGTGGCGGTGCCGTCCTTGACCCACTGCTTGATCTGGGTCATGTTGCCCGTCTCGAACTGGTTGCAGATCGGGCACATGTAGTCCTCGTACACGGTGATGTTCGCGACCGAGTCGTCCTGCTTCGTCGCCGTCGGCTTGCCGCCCTCGGGGATCGCCTTCGTCTCGACGGGGACGATCTTGCCGCTCTTGCCGGTGAGCAGGATGCCGTCGCTCGCCATGTTCTTCGGTCCGGGCCCGACGGGCTGGATCGAGTTCGCGACCACGAGCACGACGATCGCGACGACCGCCAGGGCGCCGACGATGATGCCGCTGATCAGGAACGTCTTGTTCCGTCGGCGGCGGGCCTGCTCCTTCTGGCGGGCCTCGCGGGCACGCTCGCGCGCGGCGTTGCGGCGCGCCTTCTTGCTCTCGTTGTCGCTCATCGGGAACGAGCGTAACGGCTCCGACCGTCGGGACCGGGTCCCTGCGCTGGGAAGACCCCAGGAATCAGGTGACACGTCACCGCAGCGTGGACATGCCGCGGTGCCGAGGAGGAGCTAGAGCGTGGTGAGGACGTGCGGGAACTCCACCAGGATCACCACGGCGATGAAGAGGTAGTTCGCGAGCGGGAAGGCCCAACAGAACGGCAGGAGCGCGCGCCCGACCCGACGGCCGCCGCTACCGAAGGGCAGGTTGCCCTTCGCCAGGTTCCAGATCGTGAACAGCCAGAAGAGCGGGATGGTCATCGCCCAGACGAGCATGCACCACGGGCAGAGGTACCCGATGAACCAGACGGTCTGCGTGAAGAGCCAGGTGACGAACACCCAGGCCAGGAAGAGACCGGAGTTGAACAGCGTCCAGAACCACTTCGTGCCGCGGAAGCCAGCGAGCAACACGACCCCGACGGCGATCGGCGCGACGAACCCCATGAGCCCGAGCAGCGGGTTGGGGAAGCCGAACAGGTGTCCCTGCGCACTGGCCATCACGTTCGAGCAGTTGACGAACGGACTGACGTCGCACGTCAGCACAGCCTTCGGGTTCTCGTACTTCTCGAACTCGTCCAGCACCAGTCGGAAGGCGGCGTAGAGCCCGACGGCACCCGTCACGATCAGCAGGATCGCGACGGCGACGGGACGGCGGGGAGCAACAGACGTCGAACTCACGGCGTCATCTTCGCACGGGCCTCCCGGCGTTCTCCCTGACCGCGTGCGATGATGGGGGAGTCACCCGGCCGATCCGGGTGACGACGAGAACTTGCCGGGCCACCGCCCGGACGTGATGGTGCTGTGACAGAGCACCGTGACCGGACGACGCGTCACCTCCGACGCCGAGCCGCCGTGAGCCGGGTGCCCACGACGACCGGGCGCGGACGAGACGCCGATCGGTCACTGACAGCAGCGAGCGCGGGGGCGGAGTCGCCGCCCGCACCGATACGAGAGAGTTCCCGCCACCCTCGCGGGTGAGTGCGGGGTCGAGGAGTGCACCAGTCCATGGTGGAGCAGAACGAGAACCAGAACCAGAACACCGACGACGCGCCGAAGCGCCGGACCCGCCTCTTCGGCGGCCGTCGCGCCCGGTCCGGCGGCCTGGAGGCCCGTGACCCGTCCGACACGTCGACCGACGCCGTCGAGACGGTCGCCTCGGACGAGGTCGACGAGGCGCCCGCAGCGGCACCCGCGGTCGACGTCGCCGAGGCGCTCGACGCCTCCGACGGGGCCGACGTGACGGACACCGCGGACGTCACCGACACGGCCGAGGCCGACGTCGAGGCGGCTCCGGTCGAGGCGGCCCCGGCCGTCGAGGTCGTCGTCGACACGACCTCGGGTGCGAGCACCGCGCCGGAGGACGTCAGCACGCTGACGGGCGACATCCCCGTCGTCAGCGACGGCGCCGAGCAGGACGCCCAGTCGGCTGAGGCGGCACCGACCGACGCCGCCGAGGGCACCGACGCGGCCACGACGACGGACGGAACCGACGTGCCGGACGCGGAACGGGCCTCCCGTCCCGACGACACGACCGCACCGGCACCTGCCGAGCCGTTCGTCCCGAAGGCGACGAGCACGCTCAGCCTGATCTTCCACGCCCCGGTGCTGCCGGAGCTGCCGGCCCGTTCCGAGCGCGACCACGACCGTGACCGTGACCGGTACGACCGTTCCGACCGCCCCGAGCGTTCCGGACGCGGCTCCCGCTCCGGCCGGAACGACCGGTACGACCGTTCGGACCGGTACGAGCGCGACGAGCGTGACGACCGCGACGACCGAGACGACCGACCGGCGCGCGACGACCGCACCGACCGGGTCGAGCGTTCCGACCGTTCCGACCGCTGGGACGACGAGGACCGCGAGGAGCAGGGTGGCAGCCGTCGCCGGACCCGCCGCCGGGGGAGCAGCAGCGACCGCGAGCAGGCCGAACCGCGCCGCCGCGAGCCCGAGCTGATCACCGAGCCGCAGCGCATCAAGGGCTCCACGCGCCTCGAGGCGAAGAAGCAGCGCCGCCGTGACGGCCGTGACGCCGGACGCCGTCGCCAGGTCGTGACCGAGGACGAGTTCCTCGCACGCCGCGAGAGCGTCGACCGCCAGATGATCGTCCGGTCGAGCTCCTCGACCATCGAGATCGGCGTGCTCGAGGACAACGTCCTCGCGGAGCACTACGTCACCAAGTCGCAGAACGTGTCGCTGATCGGCAACGTCTACCTCGGCAAGGTGCAGAACGTCCTGCCGTCGATGGAGGCCGCCTTCGTCGACATCGGCCGCGGTCGCAACGCCGTCCTCTACGCCGGCGAGGTCGACTGGAACTCCGTCGACACCAGCCACGGCCGTCGCATCGAAGCCGCGCTCAAGCCGGGCGACAAGGTCCTCGTGCAGGTCACGAAGGACCCGGTCGGCCACAAGGGTGCGCGCCTGACCAGCCAGGTGTCCCTGCCGGGCCGTTACCTGGTCTACGTGCCGAACGGCTCGATGAACGGGATCTCCCGCAAGCTGCCGGACACCGAGCGTGCCCGTCTCAAGAAGATCCTCAAGGAGGTCCTCCCCGAGCACGCCGGCGTCATCGTGCGCACCGCGGCCGAGGGGGCCACCGAGGACCAGCTGACGCGCGACGTCCAGCGCCTCACCAGCCAGTGGGAGGCCATCGAGAAGAAGGTCCAGAGCGGCCAGGCGCCGGTCATGCTGCACTCGGAGCCCGACCTGCTCGTGAAGATCGTCCGTGACGTCTTCAACGAGGACTTCACCAAGCTCATCATCGACGGCGAGTCCGCCCGCGAGACGATCGACGAGTACCTGTCGGCCGTCGCGCCGGACCTCAAGGACCGGGTCGAGCTGTACCAGGGCCCGGACTCGTTCGAGGAGCACCGGATCAACGAGCAGATCGAGAAGGCGCTCGACCGCAAGGTCTGGCTGCCCTCCGGTGGGTCGCTCGTGATCGACCGCACCGAGGCCATGACGGTCGTCGACGTGAACACCGGCAAGTTCGTCGGCTCCGGGGGCAACCTCGAGGAGACGGTCACGAAGAACAACCTCGAGGCCGCCGAGGAGCTCGTCCGTCAGCTGCGTCTGCGTGACATCGGCGGCATCATCGTCGTCGACTTCATCGACATGGTGCTCGAGGAGAACCGGGACCTCGTGCTCCGTCGTCTCATGGAGTGCCTGAGCCGTGACCGGACCAAGCACCAGGTGGCCGAGGTCACCTCGCTCGGCCTCGTGCAGATGACCCGCAAGAAGATCGGTGTCGGCCTGCGCGAGTCGCTCGACGAGGTCAACGCCAAGGTCAACGACAACAACGCCGACCCGGGTCCGACCAAGGGCCGTCGCAAGCCCCGTGGCGGGAACGGCAACGGCAACGGGAACGGCACTGCCCCCGCGGCCGAGCCGAAGGCGTCGCAGGCGCACCAGATCACGGACGACGTGAAGCACGCGCTGTCCCGGATCGCCGCGTCGACGATCCCGCACGAGGAGTCCGACGTGCCGGTCACCGGCATCGCCGGTGCCGCGTCGGCGGTGTCGCCGGTCACGCCCACGTCGCCGGTCGCCCCCGCGGCCGAGGCGCCGAGCGAGTCGACCGGCGGCTCGAAGCGTCGACGTCGTCGTGGCAGCCGTGCCGGTGACGCACCGCAGGCGAGCACCGGTGCGCAGCAGGCGAGCACGGATGCGCAGCAGGCCTCGGGCGAGAGCCAGCAGGCGCAGCAGGCCCCGGATGCCCCGGAGGCGCAGCACGCGCCGCTCGAGACGCCCGCTCCGGAGGTCGTGCTCCCCGCGACGACGACGGGTGTCCACACGCGGTCCACGCGATCCGAGTCCGCACCGGCGGAGTCCTCGTCGGCGCAGCGGTCCGCTGCCGCCGCCGAGCAGCCGGCTGCCGCGCCCAAGGAGCGCCCCGCCGGTCGCCGTCGGGTCAGCTCGTCGGCCCCGGTCACGCCGGCCGACACGACGGTCGCCATCCTCGACATCCCGGTGGGGGTCGCCAAGCGCGAACCGCGTCGGGTGAGCGAGGAGGCTGCGGAGTCGCTCCTGGACTCGGTGCTGCAGGCACTGCCGGAGCCGAAGCAGCCGGGTCAGGGTCGTGCGCGGTCGCGTCGCGTCTCGTCGGGCAGCATCAGCGCCCCGGCGAACCCGACGGACACCGAGGGCGACGGCACCGTCATCCTCGGGCAGTGATGTGACGGACGAGCAGCGTCCGACCGGTCGTGGCCCGGCTGCGGGTCACGACCGGTCCGGATCCGGCTGGGGTGCCGTGCCGCCGCGCGCGGTGCCCCCGCCGGGGCCGTCCGGGTCCCGCTCGGTCCGTGTGCCCGTCGTGGTGCCCGGGGTCTCCACGCTGGCGACGACGGGTGCCGCCCTCGCGGTGGTCAGCGTCGTCCTGGTCGAGTTCCTGGCGGGACTGATCGGCCTGGTCGGCACGAGCACGATCGTCGGGCCGTTCCGGAGCCACGGCGGGACGAGCCTGGTCGAGGCGTTCGTGCAGAACGTCTTCGTCGCCCGGTTCCCGTTCTGGCTGGCGGCCTTCCTGGTGCTGGTGTTCCTGGTGCCGGTGGTGCCCCGTGCGCCGCTGCCCGTCGTGCTCCTGCGCGCCGTCCTGGCGGGCGCTGCGGGCACGGTGGCGCTGGCCCTGGTCGGCATCACCACCGGGGCGTACGACGCCGTCCAGCAGCGGAGCCAGGGCGCCGGACTCGGTCGCTTGTTCGTGGAGGCCGTCACCACGCCGCTGCAGCTCGGGCTGCCGATGACCCTGATGCTCGTCGGCTCGGCGACGGCCGCGTGGCTGTGGCTCGGGCGACACCCGCGCTGACGGCTGCACTGCCGCACCGCGATGCCCGCGCTGCCGCGCCCGCGACACGCCGGTCCGGGGGTTCCGCGGAACCCGACTTCTCCGGCAGGTCGGAGTCGACGGTCAGCGCTCCGTGCGGGACGGCTTCCGCTTGTCGCGCTGGGGCACCCGCAGTCCGCTGGCGATGAGGCGCAGCACCAGTTCCCGCCCGGTCACGGCCGAGGCGCCGGAGGCCACCAGTTCGGCGTAGCGGTCCTGCGGCACGTCGTAGTGGTCGTGGTCGAACGCACGCCGCGGGACACCCGCCCGGTCGGCGAAGGCGTGCAGCTCGTCGTAGGATGAGTCACTGACCAGGTGTGACCAGAGCGTGTCGTGCGCGGGCCAGGCCGGGGGATCGATCAGCACGGTCATCCCTCGATCGTACGCGTGTCGGCGTTTGACCCGCCTGGTCGGATCGAGTATTCTCGATCCCTGGTGTCAGCGGGCCGTTCTGCCTGCGTCGCCGATCGTCCCGGGGTCACTCAGGACGCTCGCGCAGAAGTGGGCACCCGAGACTTCCCTCAAGCAGAGTTACGTAAGGATTCCACGTGGTTTACGCAGTAGTGCGCGCCGGCGGCCGTCAGGAGAAGGTCGAGGTCGGCTCGATCATCACCATCGACCGCATCAAGGCCGACGACAATGGCAACATCGACCTCGCGCCGGTGCTCCTCGTGGACGGGGACAAGATCACCTCCGCCGCGGCCGAGCTCGCGAACGTGACGGTCACCGCCGAGGTCCTGGCCGACCTCCGCGGCCCGAAGGTCGTCATCCAGAAGTTCAAGAACAAGACCGGTTACAAGAAGCGCCAGGGCTTCCGCGCGGACCTCACGCGCGTCAAGGTCACCAAGATCGCATAGGCGGGAGACAGACATGGCACACAAGAAGGGTGCGAGTTCCACTCGCAACGGTCGCGACTCGAACGCCCAGCGCCTCGGCGTGAAGCGCTTCGGTGGCGAGGTCGTCAACGCCGGTGAGATCATCATCCGCCAGCGCGGCACGCACTTCCACCCGGGCGCCAACGTCGGCCGCGGTGGCGACGACACGCTGTTCGCCCTCTCGGCCGGTGCGGTCGAGTTCGGCACCAAGGGTGGCCGCAAGGTCATCAACATCGTCAACGCGTAGTCGCTGACGACGAGCTTCACCGGGAGGGGCAGGCCGCGTGCCTGCTCCTCCCTTGCTTTTCCCCGCAACAACAACAGGAGTGACCCATGGCGACGTTCGTCGACCGCGTGACGCTGCACCTCTCAGCAGGCAACGGCGGCAACGGCTGTGTGTCCGTCCGTCGCGAGAAGTTCAAGCCCCTTGCAGGCCCCGACGGCGGCAACGGCGGTGACGGCGGTGACATCGTCCTCGTCTCCGACCCGCAGGTCACCACGCTGCTCGGCTACCACCGCTCGCCGCACCGCTCCAGCCGCAACGGCCAGCCCGGCATGGGCGACCACCGCAGCGGGGTCAGCGGCGACACGCTCGAGCTGCCCGTCCCCGTCGGCACGGTCGTGTACGACGAGAACGGTGACGTGCTCGCGGACCTCACCGAGCCCGGCATCCGCGTCGTCGTCGGCCCCGGCGGCCAGGGCGGCCTCGGCAACGCCGCGCTCGCGACCACGAAGCGCAAGGCCCCGGGCTTCGCACTGCTCGGCACCCACGGCTGGAGCGGTGACGTCAGCCTCGAGCTGAAGACCATCGCCGACATCGCCCTGGTCGGGTACCCGAGTGCCGGCAAGTCTTCGCTGATCGCCGCGATCTCGGCCGCCAAGCCGAAGATCGCCGACTACCCGTTCACCACGCTGACCCCGAACCTCGGCGTCGTCGAGTCGGGCAGCACGCGCTTCACCGTCGCCGACGTCCCGGGTCTGATCGAGGGCGCGTCCGAGGGCAAGGGCCTCGGCCTCGAGTTCCTGCGTCACGTCGAGCGCTGCGAAGCCCTGCTGCACGTGATCGACTGCGCCACGCTCGACAACGGCCGCGACCCGATCAGCGACCTCGACGTGATCCTCCACGAGCTCGAGCAGTACCCGGTCCCCGAGGGTCAGGTCCCGCTGCTCGAGCGCCCGCAGCTCATCGCGCTCAACAAGATCGACGTGCCGGACGCCGCCGAGCTCGCCGCGTTCGTCACGGCGGAGTTCGAGTCCCGCGGCTACCGCGTGTTCCCGATCTCCACCGCGTCGCACAAGGGTCTGCGTGAGCTCACCTTCGCCCTGGCCGACGTCGTCGAGAAGGCCCGCACCGAGCGCGCCGCCGAACCCGCGGTCGAGCGCATCGTGCTCCGTCCGAAGGCCGTCGACGAGAAGCCCTTCACGGTGCGTGCCGAGGGCGGCGAGGAGCACCGCTTCTACCGCGTCCGTGGCGGCAAGCCCGAGCGCTGGGTGCAGCAGACCGACTTCACCAACGAAGAGGCGATCGGCTACCTGGCCGACCGGCTCGCCAAGCTCGGGGTCGAGGACGGTCTGTTCAAGGCCGGAGCCGTCGCCGGGTCCACCGTGGTCATCGGTGGCGAGGGCGGCATGATCTTCGACTGGGAGCCGACCTTGACCTCCACCGCGGAACTCATCACGAGCGCCCGCGGGACGGACTCCCGACTCGACCTCAACGCCCGCCCCACGCGCAACGAGCGTCGTTCGGACTACTTCGAGCGGATGGACGCCAAGGCCGCAGCCCGTGCCGAGCTCGAGCAGGAGCGCATCGCCGGCCTGTGGGCAGACGACGACACCGCGGCCGAGTCGGTCGAGCAGACGACGTCCGAGCGCGACTGAGCACATGGCCGGACCGAACACCGGGGCGAGCTCGGACACCATGCCCGGACCGAGCATCGTCGCGGAGCGTGCGGACATCCCGCGCGCCCGCCGGATCGTCGTGAAGGTCGGTTCGTCCTCGGTCAGCGGTGACAACGCGTCGCAGATCGGTCCGCTCGTCGACGCCCTGGTCGGCGCCTACCGTCGGGGCACCGAGGTCGTCCTGGTCTCCTCCGGCGCCATCGCCACCGGGTTCCCGTTCCTGGGGCTCGAGGGGCGTCCGGAGGACCTCGCCACGCAGCAGGCCGCAGCAGCGACCGGGCAGGCGGTGCTGGTCTTCCGGTACCAGAAGGAACTCGACCGGCACGGGGTGACCGCGGCGCAGGTCCTGCTCACCGCGGGGGACCTGCAGAACCCCACGCACCGGGTGAACGCCCGACGGGCGATGAACCGGCTGCTCGAACTGCGGGTGCTGCCGATCGTGAACGAGAACGACACCGTGGCCACCCACGAGATCCGGTTCGGCGACAACGACCGGCTCGCGGCGCTCGTCGCCCGACAGGTCGAGGCAGACGCCCTGGTGCTGCTCTCCGACGTCGAGGCCCTGTACACGAAGCCGCCGGAGCAGCCCGGCGCCACCCGCATCGACGAGGTCCCCTTCGGCGACGAGCTCGCCGGGGTCACCTTCGGGTCGATCGGGGCAGCCGGGGTGGGCACCGGGGGAGCCGGCACCAAGGTCGCCGCGGCCCGCCTGGCGGCCGAGGCCGGCACGTCCGTCCTCGTCACGGCCACCGCGCTCGTCGAGCGCGCGCTCGGTGGCGAGCACGTCGGCACCTGGTTCCGGGCCGCACCACGCACCTGACGGTGGCTGCAGGGCGGACGGGAGGCATGCCTCCAGTCCGACTCGTCACCGCGGACCGCTGACCTAGGATCGGGTCATGTCGCTCACCGCTCCCGCGCAGGCCCACGCGGCCACGCCCCTCGTCGACACGCTGACGGCCGCCCGGGCCGCCTCGACGGTGCTGGCGACCACGCCGACGGCCGGCAAGGACGCCGCCCTCCGGGCGATCGCGCTCGAACTGCGTGCCGGCACGGCGGAGATCGTCACCGCGAACCACGAGGACCTGGTCGCGGGGGAGGACAGCGGGCTCAGCTCGGGTCTGATCGACCGGTTGCGGCTCGACGTCGACCGGGTGGACGCACTGGCGGACGCGGTCGAGCACGTGGTGGGGCTGACCGACCCGGTGGGGGAGCACGTCCGTGGCTCGGTGCTGCCGAACGGACTGCAGCTCGCGCAGGTCCGGGTGCCCTTCGGCGTCGTCGGGGCCATCTACGAGGCGCGCCCGAACGTCACGGTCGACATCGCGGCGCTGGCGCTGAAGTCCGGCAACGCGGTGGTCCTCCGAGGCGGGTCGGCAGCGCAGCGCACCAACGCCGTGCTCGTCCGTCGGATCCAGGACGCGATCGCCTCGGTGGGGCTCCCGCGGGAGCTCGTGCAGACGATCGACCCGCTCGGACGCGCCGGGGCGACCGAACTCATGCGTGCCCGCGGACTGGTCGACGTGCTCATCCCGCGGGGCAGTGCCTCGCTCATCCAGACCGTCGTCACCGAGTCGCAGGTCCCCGTCATCGAGACCGGTGCCGGCGTCGTGCACGTCTTCCTCGACGAGTCCGCACCCCTCGAGCGGTCCGTCGACATCGTCCTCAACAGCAAGGTGCAGCGACCGAGCGTGTGCAACGCCCTCGAGACGCTGCTGGTGCACGAGCGGGCGGCCGAGCGCCTCCTGCCGGTGCTGGCCGACCGTCTCCGCGCCGCCGGGGTGACCCTGCGGGGCGACGACGCCACCCGGACGATCGTGCCCGGGGTGCTGCGGGCCACCGAGGCCGACTGGGCGACCGAGTCGATGGACCTCGACCTGTCGATCCGCGTCGTCCCCGACGTCGACGCGGCGATGGCGCACATCGCGCAGTGGTCGACGCACCACACCGAGTCGATCGTCACGAACGACGTCGACACGGCCGAGCACTTCCTGGCCGGGGTGGACTCCGCCGTGGTGATGGTGAACGCGTCGACGCGGTTCACCGACGGCGGGGAGTTCGGGTTCGGCGCCGAGGTCGGCATCTCCACGCAGAAGCTGCACGCCCGGGGCCCGATGGGGCTGCCCGAACTCACGAGCACCAAGTGGCTCGTGCGCGGGCAGGGACACATCCGCGGCTAGGATGGTCCGGAGTCTTCCTCGATCGATCGGAGCACTGCCAGATGTCACTCCTCGCTGAGGCCGCAGAACACGCGGCCGGCGTCCCCGCGATCGTCTTCCCGATCGTCGCGGCCTGCGTCTTCACCCTCCTCGGCTTCGTCACGTGGAGCTTCCGCGACGTCGCCTACCGCCACTCGCACAAGTTCCAGGCCACCCGGCAGCACGAGACCGGTGTGGACGAGTTCGGCCACTCGAAGATCTGATCCGCCACCCGATGCTCGAGAGCACGGGTCGGCCGCGCATCGGGGTGATGGGCGGGACGTTCGACCCGATCCACCACGGTCACCTCGTGGCAGCCTCCGAGGTCGCCAAGCACTTCGACCTCGACGAGGTCGTGTTCGTACCGACCGGCCAGCCGTACATGAAGTCCGGCGTGACGGATGCCGAACACCGGTACCTGATGACCGTGATCGCGACCGCGGCGAACCCGATGTTCACGGTCAGCCGCGTCGACATCGACCGGCCCGGACCGACCTACACGGTGGACACGCTGCAGGACCTCCACGAGCAGCGGCCCGACGCCCAGCTCGTGTTCATCTCCGGGGCGGACGCCGTCCAGCAGATCGTCGACTGGAAGGACCACGACGGCCTCTGGGACCTCGCGCACTTCGTCGCCGTGACCCGGCCCGGCCACCAGCTGAGCATCACCGGACTCCCAGAACGGGACGTTAGTGTGCTCGAGGTCCCCGCGCTGGCGATCTCCTCGACCGACTGCCGTGACCGGGTACGGAGCGGGTCCCCCGTCTGGTACCTCGTGCCCGACGGTGTCGTCCAGTACATCTCGAAGCACCATCTGTATCGGAGCGTTGCATGAGTCCGTCCGACGCGCAGCCGCCGCTGTCGCGGCGTCAGATGCGTGAGCGCGAGCGCGCCGCCTCTGGCGGTGCCCAGCCCGCGACGCCGCCGCCGACCGTCGCCGCCGCTTCCACCACGCCGGAGGCCCGTCGTCGCCCCGGCTCCCACGTCGCCCCCGGTGCGGCCTCGGCCGCTCAGGCGGCACCGCGATCCGCGGGTGCCGCGACCGGTGTGTCCGACGTCCCCCCGGCCTCCGCGACCGAGATCGTCCCCGGCACGGGCGGGATGTCCCGTCGGCAGCTGCGGCTGCTGCGTGAAGCACAGCAGCAGGGTGGCCGTCCGGTCCCGCTGCAGAACCCGACCCCGCAGTCGTCCGACCGCACCGTGCAGGACGTCCTCGGCACGCTGACGGACCCGTCCGCCGGGCCCGCTCCCGACGCGCAGGTGCCGCCGCTGTCGACCCCGGTCGAAGCGGCAGCCGCTGGCATCGGCGCGCAGTCGTCCCTCGTGCCGTTGACGGTCGACGGGCCGACGGACGATCGGGTTCACGAGGGCCGTGCCGACGAGGACCGGGCTGACGCCGACACCGATGCCGACTCGCGTGTCGACTCCGACTCGCGCGTCGACTCCGGCTCGCTCGTCGGATCCGACGAGGACGCCGACGCCGACGAGGACGCCGACGCCGACGAGAACGCGGTCGACGCCGAGCCCTCCGTCGCTGCGACTGCCTCGGATGCTGCGCCGGCGGACGTCGAGTCCGACGACGACGCCGCCCCGGCAGCCGAGGACGACGAATCCTCGAACTGGCAGGACCCGAACCCCGAGATCTCGCACCTCGAGCCCGCCGCCGTCGAGCAGGCCACCGAGGCCGACGGCTCCCCGGACGCCATCGAGCCCCTCGAGGAAGCCGCTGCGCACGGCGAAGAGCCCCGTCAGCACCGGACGACCTGGGCGCCGCACGACGCCGACCCCGACGCGATCATGGCGGCGACCGACGACGTCGCCGCGCCCGCCACCGACCTGCCCGCAGCGGCCCCCGGTGTGTTCCCGCTCGACCTCGATGACGACGACACGAACGAGGTGCCGATCGTGGTGCCCGCGGACGCCCCCGTCTCGCGACCGTCGTCCGCGGAGCAGCCCGGGTCGACCCCGCGCCCGACGTCCGCCGACGCCCCGCGCGAGCCGAAGCCCGTGACGACGGCCTTCCAACCGCCGGCCGGCCACTGGTCGACCTTCGCGCACGACTCCAACGACGCCGAGGTGCACGACGAGGAGACCGGCACCCGCCGCGTCGCCGAGTCGCACACGAACGCGCTGATCCTGCCGAACTCGGCGCTGGCCGACCCCACCGGTGCGTTGAACGCCACCGGCGAGGTCATCCTCACCGGGTCGATCGACCTGCCCTCCTCGCTGTCCTCGACCGGGTCACACCGGCCGATCGACGGCGCCGAGGTCGACCGCCTCCTCGAGCAGCACGACGAGCAGCCCGACACGGACGCCAGCCCGGTCCGAGCGAGCCGTGCCGTGTCGAGCCACACGTCGACGCGCCAGGTCGTGCTCGCCGCCGCCAAGCCGAAGGACTCGAAGACGCCGGTCGTGCTGGCCGTCGCCGCGAGTGCCGTCGGCGTGGTCGCTGCCGGCGTCATCGTCGTCGCCCTCGTCGCGACGAACTTCTTCGGCTCCTGAGCCAGCCCGGAACACCCACGACCAGTTCGGACCGTCTGGCCCCCACACCAGCCACGGTCTGGCCTATGATCGTGACCCATCATGAACATCCGGGCGACTGCGTCGGGATGACCACCGGAAGGAATCCGTGACCGCCTCCGCTCGCGCACTCGAACTGACGCAGATCGCCGCTCAAGCGGCGGACTTCAAGCAGGCCGAGGACCTCGTCGCCCTCGACGTCACCCGACCGCTCCAGCTCACCGACGTCTTCCTGCTCGCCACCGGCCGGAACGAGCGCAACGTGCTCGCCATCGCCGACGAGATCGAAGACCGCCTGCTCCAGGCGGGCGCCAAGCCGCTGCGTCGTGAAGGCCGGAGCGAGGGCCGCTGGGCCCTCATCGACTTCGGGGACATCGTCGTGCACGTCTTCCACGAGGAAGAGCGTCAGTACTACTCCCTCGAGCGTCTCTGGTCGGACTGCCCGGTCATCCCGCTCGAGCTGCCGGCCGACCAGGCGCAGGCTGCCGAACAGTCGGCCTGACACCGGCCACCAGCGCGACGCGCCCGGGTGGCGGTGACGATTTCGTCACCCGGTGTTCGCGTGGTGTACGCTGTACTGGTGCCTCCGGGGAACCGGAGGAACGCAGATTGGCCTTCTGGTCAGTCGTTCTGGGTCTGTGGCGCAGCTGGTAGCGCACCTGCATGGCATGCAGGGGGTCAGGGGTTCGAGTCCCCTCAGATCCACCAAAACCCCCGTGGTTCTGCGGAACTACGGGGGTTTCTTCGTGTACCAGCACCCAAAAGTGCCAATAAAGTGCCAATATATGGCCCGGTCGCGCCCGGAAACGTCCGGAGTCGGCCTCATGCGAACCGGCCGTAGGCATCCGCGCCTCGGAACGAAACATCCGGTGCTCGTGGCGCAGTGTTCGGTACGCCGTGCATAGGGGGATGCATGGACAGCCACATCACCCAAGCACCCGACGCCGTTGAGACCGACACCGTCCTCGGCGACACCCCGCCCTCCGACGCTGCGGGCCGGGGCGTGACAACGCTCCCCGCGGTCCTCGACCCGCTCCTGACGATCGAGGAGGTCTCGGAGGACCTGCGCACCCCGGTGAAGACGCTTTACGACTGGCGGTAGAAGCACGTCGGCCCGAAGGCCATGCTCATCGGCCGCGCGCTGCGCTACCGGGCCAGCGATCTGAACGCCTGGCTCGACCAGCAGGCCTCGTGACCGGACGCATCCCCACCGCGCCCGGCACCTGGGGCGAGGTCCTGATCAGCGACACCGGCAACGGTGTGATCGCTCGTACCCGCGTGCGGCTGATGGACGGTTCGTACCAGGACATCCGACGCCGGCGCCATAGCTGGACAGCGGCACGCGAAGCGGTCATCGACGCGGCGAGAGAGGTCGCGAAGGTGCACCTCTCCGGCGCACTCAAACCGTCCTCCACGTTCGCGGCGCTCGTCGAGGACTGGTTCGCGTACGAGCAGCAGGCAGGGGAACTGTGTCCCCAGACGCTCCAAGAGCAGTACCGGCAGGCGACGAGCGACCTGGTGCCGCGGCTGGGCAAGATCGCGATCCGGGAACTCACGGTGCCGCTCTGCGAGCAGGCGTACCGGGACATGCTCGTGCCCCGGCGCGCTCGGGACCGGTCCGGCAGCGAGTACGGAGAGCCGAGAGAGATGATCCCGGCCGCGAGGAACGCGCTGGGCGTCATGAAGAAGGTCCTCGACCGAGCCGTCATCCTCGGACTGCGACTCGACAACCCGCCGCGCCGGTGCGGCCGAAGAAGCGATCCAAGAAGGAGATTCAGGCGCTCCACCCGGCCGACCTCCAGAAGGTCCGGAAGGCGGTGACCAGCTACCTCAACCGTGCAGACCGGTCCGGCCCGACGATGAAGTACCTCGAGTTCGCCCTTGACAGGATGACCGGGACTGGCGCGCGCATCGGAGAAGCCCTGGCGATCGGGCCGTCGAGGACATCGATCTGCTCTCGGAGTCGTTGACCGTGCACCTGCGCGGGACGATCGTGGACTACCGAGGCGCAGCGGCCGTCCGGCAGGAACTGCCCAAGATCGACACATCGGTCCGCAGCATCAAAGTACCGATGTGGCTGGACCGCAAGATCAGGTCCTGGCTTGCTGTCCCGGCCCACGCCGAGAACGTGCTGCTGTTCGAGACGCGCTTTGGTCGCCCGGTCTCACCCGACCGCGTGCAGGCGAACCTTCGAACGGTTCGTGCCTCATTGGAACTGGGTGACGACCCTCATTTCCCTACCGACCAGAGGGCAGGCCACGATCTCAGCACCGCCGACCATTCTGCCGAAGCCGAACCTGCCGACTGCCGGCACCGGCACCGGCCCGGGCGAGAAGCCAGCTGCGACGAAGGCGGGCGCCGCACAGGCACTGAACGGGCTGTCGCACATCAGCACGACTCCCGACCAGCGCATTCCGCCGTATGCCCGCACCGCGTTCGGCCCGGCGTGGGCGGACGTTGACCACAACGGATGCGACACCCGCGACGACATCCTTGCCCGCGACCTGAGGAACATCACTCGAGCCGGCGACGGCTGCACCGTCCTCTCTGGAAACCTCGCCGACCCGTACACGGGTAAGTCCAACGTCTTCACCCGCGGCGTCGCCACGTCCACCAAGGTCCAGGTCGACCACCGATACCCACTCTCGGCAGCCTGGTCCGCCGGCGCCTGGTCATGGAGCGACCAGCAGCGTGAACGGTTCGCAAACGACCCGCTGGAACTGGTCGCCGCAGACGGCCCGGCGAACGAGGCGAAGGGCGACTCCGGACCGGCCGACTGGGTGCCATCGAACGCCGCGTACGCCTGCACCTACGACAACGCGTTCGTTCAGGTCGCTGCGAAGTACGACCTCACCGTCAGTGCCGCGGACCGCTCCTCGCTGACTCGCACGCTCACCACCTGCGCTCGATGACGACGACGGAAAGGCACGACGATGACGATGCTCCAGCACACAGACCGAGACGACTCGGACGGCTTCGACGACCGGCTGACGCGACTGCCGATCGGCCGCATCGACCCGTCGTGGCTTGACCCCGGTGCAGGCTCCGACCCCCGCTTGCCGCACGCCCGCGCCGGGGCCCCGGCCCCCGCGCCGCGGGGGGGGGGGGGGGGGGGGCGCCCCCCCGGGGGGGCCAACGGGGCCCCGGGCGCCCCCCCCCCCCACGGGAACACCCGCGCGGCGCCCGCCGCCCCCGGGGGGGGATCCCCCCGGGGCCCCGCCCCCCCCCCCCCCCCCCCCCCCCCCCCGCGGCCCCCGGCGCGGGCGCCGGCGGAGTCGGACGTGCGGACGGGCACACCTCGGGATGCCAGACGGGCAAGCGTGCCTACCGCAGCCGACGTGATGCACGGCGAGCGGCCAGAGCGAACCCCAGCAACCCGATGAGCGGGTACCCGTGCTCCCACTGCAACAACTGGCACCTGGGTCACCTGCCCGAGGACGTTCGTGCCGGAGCAACCCCGCGCGCGAACCTTCCCGGGAACCGGATGCGCACCGGTGATCTCAGAACGTCGTACGTCGCAGAGGTGTCCGTCGACCCCCAACGCGCAGCCGCCGCCGCACTCGTCGCTGCCGCCGCACGACGCCGCGCCCGGAGCACCCCGACGGAGGTTATGTTCGAGCCACTGCCGGAGTTCCCCGAGGAGCCGACGCCGGAACGGTCGCCGGAGCAGCTGCCCGCATCTGCACCTGTGCTGGCCGCGGCGCCGAAGCCCGGCCCGTTCCGCCGAGTACCCGTCGCGGTTGCCCCTGCCGTTCCGAGCGCAGCCCCATCCGCAACGGCCGCACCTGCGGTGTCCGGTGTCCGGTGCTCCGCGGCCCGGACCGAGGCCGGCGCCGCCGTCCCCGGCTGTTGCTGCCCGCTATCGGAGGACCTGGTGACCACCATCGACTACCAGCCCACACCTGCCGCCCAGAACCTCACGCGCGAGCGTGCAGTAGCAGCGCTGCAACATCTTCGAGCGGCAGCGGTGGTCGCCTCCGTGGTCGGCCAGATCGGCAGCCACGAACCGGGCCGGCTCCTGCTGGAAGCGATCGCCGACGCAGTGTCGGTGTGTTCCGGCCTCGCCGGGGAGCCGCTACGACCGGAGTGGTCCGAATCGTTGCCCAACGACGGCCGCCACGAGTTCACGCTGAGCGGCGACTGCGACGGCTCCGACGTGCGCTACTACGCCCGCACGCCGCGCCTGGTCGTGGAAGCCGGTGTCTGGCGGCCCACCACGGAGGACGCGTTCACCAACGCCCGCTTCCCCGAGGACGGCGCCTGATGGCGGTCTACGCGGACGACATGTTGACCCGCGCCGACGTGCCCAACGGTACGGCCGTCGTCCGCGGGGTGTGGTGCCGCATGTTCGCCGACACCCATGAGGAACTGGAGCGGATGGCGCGAACGATCCACCTCCGCCCCTCCTGGATTAAGCACCCGGGGGACTTCCAAGAGCACTACGACGTGACCAAGACCAAGCGCGCCGAGGCCGTGCGCGCAGGAGCCGTGGAGCTACCCATCGGTGCCGAGTGGCGAGACGAGATGCTGCGCAAGCGCCAGGCCTGGGCCGAAGCGCAGCAGACCACGAAGCAGCAGACTGCACCGCAGCCCGACCCTGCCGAGCAGCCAGCCCGGGTTCGTGTGCTGGTCACGGGCAGCCGCGAAGTGACCGACCAGGAGATGGTCCGCGCCGCCCTCAACGCGTGCCGCGCTCGGCTCGGCGGGGCGGCGATGATCCTCGTGCACGGCTCTTCATGACTCACTCGCGCACGTCGACACGAAGCTAGTCCACCAGCGTGGAGAAGCTGAGTGAGGAGCCCACCGGGTGGCTGTCGGTATCACTCGTGGTCGCAGAGTGGCGGACAGGCCGCTCCAAAGAGCGCGCCGGTCAGTCTCGGGGGACGACCGCGCCGGACATCATTTCGGACGCCTCGACTCCGGGCCTCTGACACGACGGCCGCTTTTGATCGGATCCGTCAGGCTCCTTCGAGCTGAGTGATGGGGCCGACGGCGGTAGACAGATCGTTACAGACTGTTCACATCGATGGACTGCCGCCAGTGGTGCCTTGCCGCCTACCGTTGCTGCTAATTCTTTCAGCTTGGGGGTAACAATGAGGTTCCAATCACTGTTCAGCGCGGCGGTCATCGCGGCGGTCGTCGGTACATCGATAAGCGCCATCGCCTTGCCGGCGTCTGCAGCTCCACAGGCAGAGGTCTTCACGCCGAAACAGGTCGACATCGATCCAGGAGAGGCAGCGCCAAAGAAGGCCTGGACCTACCCCGAAGCGGCCCCTGCCGCGCGTGCGCAGTCACGAGCAGCCGTGACGAGTGCGCCGGGGATGTACGGCGGAATCGGCAATCTTGGGAAGTACTCGTTCCAGGAGTTCAACGTCTTCGGACCCGACACCGTTGTCGGAGTGAACCTGGGTACTGGGAATCTCTACATCCGCACCATTGAGCGCGCTCTCAACGGTCCCGGCGTTCCGGCGACGCTACAGCGCGTCTACAACAGCAACGACGACACCTACGGCGACCTCGGCACCTGGAAGACAGACCTCCGTCTGGCGGGACTGGGTGTCGGCGCGGACAGCGTGAACTACTTCGACGGAACCGGGGCGAGCGGGCGGTTCACGAAGTCGGGCTCGGCCTGGACACCCCCACCTGGGATGGGCGTCTCGCTGAAGCAATCGGGCTCGAACTGGATCGTGTCCTACAACAAGTCTGGTGACCAGCTGACCTTCAATTCGTCGGGTTGGCTCACCAAGCGCACGGACCGCAATGGAACCGGTGTCACGTACGGCTACAACTCCGGCGGACAGCTCATTGCGATCACCGACGCCACCGGGAAGCGAATCGGTATTGAGTATGCCAACGGTGGCAGCACGATCGATACCGTGGGCGATGGCAGCGGGCGTCTGGTCACATACAACTTGGACCCGTTCTCGGACACGTTGACCGAAGCAGGCGCCTGGCGGATGACTTCGGACAACGTCGGTCGACTTTCCACTCTCACGCTCGACAGCCGCACGCTGACCTTCACCTACGCAGGAGGCAATCGCCAGATTGCCTCGGTCGCGTTGAGCAGCAACGGCAGCGCCTTCGCGAAGACTTCGTTCGCCTACGGCGACGGTACGACGACGATTACCGACCCTCGCGGGAAGGCCTCGTCAGTGACCTGGGACGACCAGTGGCGAGTTACCAAAACCACCGATCAGCTCGGACGTTCTCGCGCACAGGACTGGACCCCGAACAGCGACGTCCTCACCAGCACAGACAACGCCGGCGGCATCAAAGAAGCCACCTACGACTCCCTCAACAACCAGACCACGACGAAGCTTCCGACCGGCGCCGGCACGCAGGCGATCTACTCGTTGAACTCGGAATGCGGCTCTGCTCAGTCCGGCCTGCCGTACTTGGCGAAGTGCCAGGTTGACGACGCGGGGAACCGAACCGCGATGACTTACGACAGTGTCGGCAACCTCACAAAGACTGCCAACACCACTGGTTCCAGTGACACGACGATGCGAGAGACCACCTACGAGGTCGCTGGCGGCTCCCGTTGCGGCGGTTACGCCGGCCAGGTGTGCTCGACGAAGGACGGCAAGGGTGCCACGACGTCCTACTCGTACACGGGGGGCAACCTCACGAAGGTGACCCCGCCGTCACCCCTCGGGTCGACTTCCTACGCTTATGACACCCTTGGTCGCGCTACCAGCGTCACCGATGGCACTGGCGCGACAACGAAGTACGCCTACGACTCCGCCGACAACGTCGTCACGGAGACGTACGCAAGCGGCCAGACGGTCACGAACACCTATGACCGGTTCCGAGGCGTCAAGACGCAAAGCGACAGCGGTTCGTCGACCACGATCACCTTCACCCGTAATGCTCTCGGCCTCGAGACTCGGAGGCAGGTCGTCACGCCTTCTGGCTCTGGTCTGTCCGCGTCCGTCAACGCGACCTACGACGCCATGGGAAACCTCCTGACGCACAGCGATGGCTCCTTGGCGCTTTCCTACGCATACGATTCCGCCAATCAGCTCTCGTCTGTTGCTGAACCCGCGGCCAGCTGCCCTGCTGACCTCGATGCCTCTGCGACGGGCTGCATCCGGTTCGGGTACGACTCCAACGGGACGGAAGTCCGACGGGTCATGCCGTACGGCGCCGAGCAGAACATCAAGCGCGACGCCGCATCCCGCGTCACGCGCATCACGGGCACCGACAAGACGGGGCAGCCCGTCGTCGACATCGGCTACAGCTTCCAGAACGCTGGGAAGGACCGCTCGATGGTCCAGACCAGGACCAGCTACAAGGAGGCCGGAGTCACCGCCGGCGCAGTGACCTCGTACACCTACGACAGCAACAACCGCCTCACCGGTGCGACCGAACGCAGTGGTTCCACTGCCACGGCAAGCTGGGCGTACAGCTACGACGTCAACGGCAATCGCCTCAGCCAGACGCGATCGGGCTCCACCGGCTCCGCGCAAGGCACGACTTCATACGGGTACAACGCGGTGAACGAGCTGACTTCTGCGACCGGGAGCACTACCACCTGGACTTACGACAAGAACGGCAGCCTCACGCAGAACGGCCTCACCGGCGCGAAGTCGACCTACGGCGACCGGACGCAGGTTCAGGCGAACGGCTCCACCACGTACGCCTCGGTGGGTCAGGGCAACACACTGCAGCTCCGCGCGGGAAGCGTTCAGAAGCTTGACTCTGCCTTGGGCAATGTCCGAACGAGCAACATGAGCGTCCTACGCACTCCGAATGGAGCACCTCTGGGCTACCGCTCGGGTGGAGTCACGCACTACTTCATGTCGGACATGGTCGGTTCGGTCGTGGGCGTGGTTTCGGCTACCGCAACATTCGAGGGTGGTTACAGCTACACGCCTTACGGGGAGACGCGGTCGAGCACTGCTACCTCCGCGATCTCAGGGAATATCTTCCAGTATGCCGGCGGCGAGAAGGACGGCGCGCTCTACAAGTTCGGTGCGCGGTACTACGACCCCAGCCTTGGGCGTTTCACGCAGGTGGACCCGTCGGGTCAGGAGGCAAATCCCTACCTTTACTCAAAGGGCAACCCGATTAACTTCACCGACACGAACGGCCTGGCGTCTGCTGCGGCTGTGATTGGTGTAGTGGCAGTCAACGCCTTGACCGCACTGATCTCCGGCATCTTCTGTGCAGCGCTCCCACTCGTAGGTTGCGTGCTCGCCGGCGCGGTTTACGGTGCCATCTCAGGAGGAATCACAGGCGGAGTGCTAGCCGCCGATGCCGGTGGTTCGCCAGCAGCGGTGCGTGCAGCCTTCCTGCAAGGCGCAGCTATCGGCGGCTTCTCAGGAGCAATCGCTCCGTTCGCCGGCCGAATCGCCAGTGCTATTGTGGCTGCGACGAGAGGCTGATGATGCGAGGGATTCTGCTGCTAGGGGCATTATGCGTAGCCACCTTTGCACTACTACTCATCGGAGTCGTCTCCTGGGGCTGGCCACCGTGGATCGTCGCCCTCGGAGCAGTTTGGGGTCCCATGATCGGCGTTGCAGTGAAGCAGCAGAAATCTCGGTGAGCAGGGACCGATCAATTCCTAGGTTGAATCACGGCAAGATTAGGAGGCTCCCGTGCTGATAGGGGCGGTGTTCGCGCTGATCGTCGGGACGGCTTTGATTGGCATGGCCGCGAAGAAGACTGTTCGAGCCCAGGGATGGGGCAAAGAGCGCTGGGAACCAACCGCCATTCGTTGGTTCGTAGCGGGCCTGGTCATCGCGGCTATCTCTTTCGCTCTGTTCGCCATCTACTTCACTGCAAGGTAGGTCCGAGGTCTAAAGCTTTCCGTCGAGCCGGGTGAGCGCGTGCAGCAGCGCGAGTTCACCCGGCTCGATGCGGTCTGGGCGTTGGGACCCGATCGCACGTATCGGTGCGGCACACTTCCGGCGCCATCTACGCACTCGCCCAGGCCCACGAGTCCCTGAACGCGGTGCCCCGGTACGCATCGGCGTTCGAGAAGGCCTCCGAGCCGCTGCTCACCAAGCAGTACGTGGACGACGAGTTCTCGCGGATCATCGAGCGACTGCTGGCGGTCAAGTCGGAGGAGAACCCGTACGTGTCGGCCATCCTGTCGCTGCGCCACGGATCCTCCACGATCGATGACGCCTTCCGCGGATCAGCATGGTCGGCGTACCAGTCCTTCACCGAGTACGCCGACCACTTCATGCCGGTGCGGTTCGCCGGTGACGCCGCCACGGGCCGCGCGATGCGCTCCATCGGTCCGGCGATGCCTCGGGCGAAGTCCCGCCTGTTCCAGGCCCTCATCGAGGCGTAGGGACAGCGTCGTGCGGCCCGCAGTCGTCATCGCCAGCTCCCGGACCCTGGGCCGCTCATCCGCGACGAGGCCGGCGTGCTGCGATCGGTCGCCACCGGAGAGCCGTACGACGACGATCCGCAGAGCGGACCGGAGCCGGCGCCGACACCGGGAGGAGCATCAGATGCCCCCGAACCTACGGGGCCAACACAGTGGTGGGCCCGTCCGTGCCTGGACCCCGTCAGCCGTTCCATGCAAACTGCGCGAAATGCACGACCACCACGAAGATGACGAGGTCCGTCAGGAAGTGCGCAACCAGCGCTCCGCGTGCTCCGCGGCGGAGCGAAATGCCGTACACGAGCGCTGAGTAGACACCAGCGGCAATGACCCCGACAGGTCCGTTCGGTATGCCGTGGAGGTGCGCCAAGCCGAATGAGAGCGACTGCACGATGAAAGCAGCTCGGAGGCCGATGAGTGGGCCGCTAACGTCTGCAAGGAGGCCGCGCCAGAGCGCCTCTTCCCCGAGGGCGTTCAGAAGGGCCGCGCCCAGAGCTACGAAGGAGAACGCCCACGGTGGCGGCACTGGGAACGCGAAGGTGTACCCACCACGGATGTTCGTCCAGTCCAGAGCAACGACCGCGACCCCGGCCGCTATCGCGATGAGGATGACGAGCGTCCAGGCCACACGTGGCCTGGACGTGCTGCCGATGTCTCGCCACCGGCGATGCAGCGCTCCGGGTGTGAGCGCGAAGTACAACGCGGCAGCGAGGATTGGAGCGGTCGGCCAGGGCAAGCCGCACACTTCAGCCGCGACGAAGAGCGTCAGCGCTGCACGGACCTTCCATCCTTGAACCAGGATCACGCTGACCAGGCCGACGATGAGAGCGCTGACCCACGAGACCGGGAGCAAGCTCGGGACGAGCCCGAAGGCCGCCCCGAGCGCCCACGGGGTTGCCACCTGCCAGGTGCTCGGACGGGTGGCGACGCTGGTCATCGTCACCGCAGCACCGAGGACAATTGCCCGAAGGGGACTGCGCCTCCATTCCAGGTCCACTGAGCCGTCCCTTCGCGCAGGTTCGGCTCCGCCACGCCGGCTCCGCCGGGCAAGACCGGCCATGGGGCGTTGCGCTCATCCATGACATAGGTCTGCAGCGCTGACGCGCACTCTACGGCGAGCTCGCCTGTGTCAGACCACTGCGCGGTCATCGACGTCACATTCCCACCAATCAGCAGGAGAACTTGGCTGCCGGTGTCACCATCGATCCACTCGGCGGCGTCAGGTATCTGCTCCAGGACTTCGGGGTCGTGGTCCTGGTCGAGCAGCGCGAGCCGCGGACGAGCACTTGCCCCGATGACCCGCTCGAAATCGGCGGCTACCTCTGGCAGGACAGTGGAGAGGTTGGTGATTCGACTCATGTCAAGCGATCTTGCACTTCCCAGAGAACGTCAGGATGTCGTCCTTGTTGTGCACGGCGGTTCCGGAAATCTCGAGGACCTTCCCGGAGTACTTCTTCGCTCGGGCAGCGTTGACGCTGCCGTGCGGTTCGTAGGTCTGGTTCTTCGCATCGATGTTTGTCCCGTTCGCCCGAACTTTCACGGCCCAGACCGTTCCGGTCTTGTACTTGCTGGCGACGTAGATGCCCCAGGTGATGGCCTGCCCATGACCCTTCTGCTGCACTTTGAGCTTGCCCTCCGCGCCGCCGACCTCATACGACGGCGAGCAGTGCCCCTGTGGAGCGATCGCGGTCTGCGAGCACCCACTGAGCCCCGCGGCGACCATTGCCGCCAGTGCGAGAACAGCCAGGCGGGAGCGCACCGGCGTGGTGCGGGCAGCGGTGATCGGACGGTTGATTACGATCATGAGTTCATCCCCAATGTCTCATGCAAAACGAGTCCCTGCGACGCCCCGCGTGTCTTGCGGAGCAACGCCATCGTCCCATCGAACTCCGCCAACTCCATCCCCCGCACGAGTGACGTTCAGATAGCCGATCGGCCATGACAGATAGCCGCCCGACGACTACCAGCAGGGGGTCGCAGAGAACCTGCGCGCTGCATTTGCCATTCAGTGCATCAAGGGGCAGAAGGTCGAGGCGCCGACCGGCGGCACCATCGAGACGCCGCTGCTGGACTGCACCTCGGGCCAGCCGCTGGCCACCTACACCAATTGAGGAGTGCGTCCCGGCGCCCGATCAGGGGTAGGTGGAGGCGCACGGTGCCCCAGACGGCCCGACGCAGATTGCCAATAAAGTGCCAAGAAACCCTCCCGGAACTGCCCCAAAGCTGCCGGAACAGCTCGGAAGAGTCCAGGGGGCTACGATGGGCAGTCACCTGCAAACAAGCCGAACTACGCCGGAACAACCGGAGTTCATCGGGGACGCTGAGCCACCTGCATGGCATGCAGGGGGTCAGGGGTTCGAGTCCCCTCAGATCCATCAGGACCAGGAAGCCCCGGCGCTCATCGAGTGCCGGGGCTTCCGTCGTTCCACGGCCGGTGCTCGGCTCGGGGCGCGACCCCGCGGTGCCGATACGCTGAGCGCATGAGCAGCGCTGCACCCCGGTCCGGAACCCAGACGTCCATCGCCGCCGGCGGGTACACCGCCGACATCGCGAGCGTCGGAGCCACCCTGCGGGCACTGCGGCACGACGGCCGAGACCTCGTCACCACGTTCGACGCCGACGAGGTCCGCCCGGTCTTCCGCGGAGCCGTCCTCGCACCGTGGCCGAACCGCGTCGTCGACGGCCGGTACACCTTCGACGGGGTCGAGCAGGAGCTGGCGCTGACCGAGCCGAAGCGGTCGCACGCCCTGCACGGGCTCGTGGCCTGGACCGACTTCGCCGTGCTCGAACAGGACGCCGACCGGGTCGTCCTCGCGACCACCGTGCAGCCGCAGGAGGGCTACCCCGCCCGCGTCGAGGTCCGGGTCGAGTACCGGCTGGACGGCGACGGCCTGCACACCACCATCACCGGCACGAACACCGGGGACGACCGTGCTCCGTGGGGGACCGGCCCGCACCCCTACCTGGTCGCCGGCGCCGGCACGGTCGACGACTGGACGCTGACGCTCCCCGCAGCCGAGGTGCTCGAGGTCACCGAGGACCGGCTCATCCCGACCGAGCTGGTGCCCGTGCACGACGAGTTCGACCTCCGCCAGCCGACGGCCATCGGCAGTCGCTTCATCGACCACGCCTTCACCGGCTTCGACCGCGATGCCGACGGCACCGCCGCCATCACCGTGACCGCGGCCGACGGGCACGGCGTCCGGGTCGCCTTCGGCACCGACTGCGGGTGGGCCCAGGTGCACACCGCCGACCACGTCGTCCCCGAGTACCACCGCTCCGGACTGGCCGTCGAGCCGATGACGTGCGCCCCGAACGCCTTCAACGCCGACGCCTTCGCCGGTGACGTCGACGCCGGCCTCGTCGTGCTCGAGCCCGGCGCCGCACACGCCGCCACATGGACGATCTCGGCGGTCTGAGCGCCACGCCGGACCGTCCCGTGGGCTCGCCGCGGATCGTCGTCCAGCGCCTCGCCGACGTCCCCGATCTCGGGGAGCTGGCCGCGGGCAGCGCCGGGGACCTCGTCTGGCTCGACTCGGCGCTGCCGGCCGGCGCACCCCCGGCAGCGTCACGCCGTGCGGCCTGGTCGGTCCTGGCGGTGTCGGACGGCCCCTTCGCCGCACGACTCCGGCACCAGGACCGGGTCGCCCACGTCACGGTCTCCGGATCGGCCGTCCGGTGGTTCGGACCGAGCCGGACCGAGGACCGGCCGGCCTTCGTCGTCCTCGACGACCTGCTGTACGCCACGCCGACGATCGACGAGCCCGTGCCGGGGTGCGCGTTCGCCCTCGGCTGGGTGGGGTTCCTCGGTTACGAACTCGGCCGCGAGGTCGACGGACCCGACCGGACCGCGGACGGACACGCCGACGCCGACCTCCGGTTCGTCGACCGGGCGGTCCTCGTCCACGCGGACGGTCCCGCCTGGGCGGTCGCGATGGTGGATGACGACGCGCCGACGGCTTCGCGAGCGAACCGCGCGTGGCTCGCGGAGGTGCGCGCGTCGACGACGCGGGACGACGTGCCGGCGGTGCCCCCGGGCCTCCCGGCCGGCGGCGTGACCGACGACGTGGTCGTGGCCGGGCGTGTCCCAGCGGCCAGCGCCGTCCCGGTGGCTGACGGCCGCGTCCGGGAGGCCCGTGGACGCGTCCGCCGCGCCGCCTACGAACTCGCCGTGGACGCGTGCCGACACGAGATCCGCGAGGGCAACGCGTTCCAGGTGTGCCTCACGACCGCCTTCGCGGTGCCCGACCCCGAGCCGGCTGGGCCGTCTGGGCCGGCGAGCCACGGCGACGACCGGTACCTGGCCGAGTACCGACGCGTGCGCGCGGGGGACCCGGTGCCGTTCGGCGCGTACCTGCGCTGGGGCGACCTGCGGATCGCCAGCCGCTCACCGGAACGGTTCCTGCGGATCGACGCGGACGGCGGCGTGCTCGCCGAACCGATCAAGGGCACCCGTCCCCGCCACCCGGACCCGGCGACGGACGCGGCGACACGCGCGGAGCTCGCCGGCAGCGCGAAGGACCGCGCCGAGAACGTGATGATCGTCGACCTGCTGCGCAACGACCTGCTGCGGACGGCCCGCCCGGGCACGGTGCACGTGGAGCGGCTCTGCGAGGTCGAGTCGTACGCCAGCGTGCACCAGCTGGTGTCGACGGTCGCCGGGGTGCTGCCGGCGGGGGCCCGACGTGCCCTGGTGGTGCGGGCCGCGTTCCCGCCGGGCTCGATGACCGGCGCACCGAAGCGCAGCGCGACGGCGATCGCGGACCGCCTGGAGGGCGCGCCGCGCGGGGTCTACTCGGGGGTGATCGGGTACTTCTCGGCGAGTGGGGCGGTCGATCTGTCGGTGGCGATCCGGACACTGGTGACGGTCCTCCGGCCCGACGGCAGCGTGCGGAGTCGGTCGCTCGGCGCCGGTGGTGCGGTGACGTGGTCCTCCACCGCGGCGGACGAAGCGGACGAGGTCGAGACGAAGACCCGGTCGGTGCTCGGCGGGGTCGGGGCCGCAGCACACTGGTAGTCCGCCCCTCCTGACCAGTCGAACAGGTGTTCGACCGGTTGTCCACCGGATGTCGGTGCCGGTTGACATGATCGAACACATGTTCGAATATGAGGGCATGCAGACGGCGGCGGCACTCCGGTCGCCCGATGATCGAGGCGACCGCGGACGCGGGGACCTGGAGCACATCGGGCGGAACGGTGCTGCCCGTTCTGGTTCTGGTACTGCCGGTGCCGGTGCCGGTGCCGGTGTGCGTGCTTCCGACCACGTCAGTGCAGCTCGGGCGGCGCTCGACCGGATCACCTCGCTGCGGTCCCGGGTCGCCGACATGGAAGCGACCCGCGTGGACACCGAGGGGCTGCCCACGGCGGACGCCCTCGCGCCGCTGTTGCCGGGCGGTGCCATCCGTGCCGGGGGCACGTACTCCGTGCCGGAGTCGGTGCTGCTCGCCCAGACCATGCTGCAGGCGGCCTCCGCGGCCGGAGCCTGGTGCGCCGTGGTCGGGGTGCCGTCCTTCGGTGTCGAAGCCGCAGCGGCGGCCGGCATCGACCTGGACCGACTCGTCCTGGTGCCGGACCCGGGCGACCAGTGGCTGGCGGTCACCGCGGCCCTCGCCGACGTCGCCCAGATCGTCCTCACCCGGCCGCTCGGCCGGGTGGTGCCCGGTGACGTCGCCCGGCTCTCCGCTCGACTGCGACAGCGCGGGGCCGCCCTCGTCGCGCTCGGGTCCTGGCCCGGTGCGGACGTCACGCTGCGCGTCACCGAGTCGCACTGGAGCGGCATCGGCCAGGGGCACGGCTACCTCACCGAACGGCGGGTGACCGTCACGGCATCCGGTCGTGCCGGAGCCGTCCGGCCGACGAGCACGGAGCTGCTGCTGCCCGCGGCGGACGGTTCGGTCCGCGCGGCGGTCCCGGTGGCGGCCTCGGCCGGTGCACGGGTCCTGCGTCCCGTGGCGGTGGCCTCGTGAGCCCCCGCGGACGCCGGGCGTTGGCCGCCGGACCGCGTGGCGGTGCCGTGCTGCCGGGTGCCGGAGGGTCCCGCGGGGCGGGGGGGCCCGGGGGGGGGGGCCCCCCGGCGGGGGGCGCCGCGGGGGGCGCCGGCGCGCCCGCGGGGGGCCCCCCCCCCC
>NZ_JARUXD010000237.1:0-209 GCF_030433875.1 Curtobacterium sp. PsM8
CCCCCGCCGCGGGGCGGCGGGCCGGGCACCGCGGGCGACCCCGGGCGGTGCCCCGCGACCGGAGAGCGGCCCGACGACGACCATCGAGTCGGCGTAGTCGTACGGCAGGGTCGCCGAGGCGCCCGCGCCACAGGCGACCTTGCTGCAGATCCGTACGGCCATACCGGAGACGACCCTACCGGCCGTGTCCCGGGGACCCTGCCCGGGGT
>NZ_JARUXD010000238.1:0-209 GCF_030433875.1 Curtobacterium sp. PsM8
CCCCGCCCCACCCGCCGGGCCCCCCGCGCGACCCCGGGCGCCGGCCCCGCCCCCCCCCCCGGCCGGCAGGCGCGGCACCCGCGGGCCCCGCGCCCCCCGCCCGTCACCTGGTCGCGACTACTCGTCGTGCCGGGTGGTCGACACCGACCCCGGCGGCGAGCCCACCGGCTCGGGTGCGGCCGCCGACGCGGCGGCCGGCGCGGTCCCGT
>NZ_JARUXD010000239.1:0-209 GCF_030433875.1 Curtobacterium sp. PsM8
GACTGACGACGACTAGATGCATGGCTCGATTATGCGGGGTTGAGGGAGACCCGTTGCCAATGTAAGGCACTGCACTTACTGAGTTGGGGAGGATTTCACGCGCGACATCAGTTGCCGCGAGGCGTGACGCCCGTCAGGATGTGACGCATGAACAGCTTCGGCAAGTACGAGCGCACGCGCTACTTCCCTCAGCTCGACGGCCTCCGAGC
>NZ_JARUXD010000240.1:0-209 GCF_030433875.1 Curtobacterium sp. PsM8
GTGCCCGGGTACCTCGTGCCAGGCGTGGTCGTGCCCGGCGTCGTCGTACCCGGCGTCGTCGTACCCGGCGACGTCGTACCCGGCGTCGTCGTGCCCGGCGTCGTCGTGCCCCGCGTCGTCGTGCCCGGCCTGGGGGGGGCCCCCGGGGGGGGGGCCCCCCCGGGGGGGCCCCGCGGGGGGGGGGGGGCCGCGCCCCCGGCGCCCCAGAA
>NZ_JARUXD010000241.1:0-208 GCF_030433875.1 Curtobacterium sp. PsM8
TGCCATTGAAGTCATGGCCTTAGCTGTTGAGTGGGACCGCCATTTGTCGCCAGATGGCTTGGCACAAATTGAGGAGCTCTACAAGAGCTCTCCCCAGTTGCAAGCTTTCTTGCCACGGATTGATCATATCCAGGGTGTATCTTTGCAGTTTGGTGATGATGGAACAACAGTTAGCAACCAAGAAACCGGTGGCCTCCAGCTCCAGCAG
>NZ_JARUXD010000242.1:0-208 GCF_030433875.1 Curtobacterium sp. PsM8
ACCGCCGTCGACGACTCCGGCAAGGCCGCCACCGGCACCTACCAGGGGTCGATGAGCACGGCGACGACCACCCCCAAGGCCTGCCCCCGCGACTCCGGTGGCGCCTACGTGCTGGACGGGTCGTCGAGCTTCGTCACCACGCCGATGATGTAACCCAACCCGACCACCTTCAGCGAGGAGGTCTGGTTCCGGACCACCGTCGCCGGCG
>NZ_JARUXD010000243.1:0-208 GCF_030433875.1 Curtobacterium sp. PsM8
CCGCCCCCCCCGGGCGCCCCCCCCGGCCCCGCGCGGGGCAGCCCGGGGGGGTGGCCGCGGCGGGCGCCGGGGCGGGGCGGGCCCCCGACGGCGTCGACGGCGGCGCGCACCGACGCCGGGGCGGTGACGTCGCAGGCGAGCACCTCGAGCGCGTGAGCCCCGACAGCCGCGGCCTCGACAGCGTTGGCCCCGACAGCGTGGGCGCCGG
>NZ_JARUXD010000244.1:0-207 GCF_030433875.1 Curtobacterium sp. PsM8
CGGGGAACGCAGCTCGTGCGAGGCGTCGGAGACGAACTGCCGCTGCGCCTGCTTTGATGCCTCGAGACGCCCGAGCATCCGGTTCATGGTCGTGGCGCGCCGGTCGACCTCGTCCCCGGAGCCCGGCTCGTCGACGCGGGCGTGCCCGGTCGTGCCCTCGGCCCCGTCGACCGCGCGGCGCCTCCGGGCGACGGGGCGCCGGGCCCG
>NZ_JARUXD010000245.1:0-206 GCF_030433875.1 Curtobacterium sp. PsM8
CGGAGATGTGTATAAGCGCCAGGGACAGCTCGGCGGAGCCGTCGTCGCCCACCTCCTCGTGCAGGTCCCCGCCCGCGAGCTCGCGGTCAGCGTCCGCGACCCGCACTCGGCCGCTGCACGTCGTCTGGCCGCCCGGGGCGTGGCGGTCCGCCGCGGTGCCTTCACCGCGCCGGAGACCCTCCCCACCGCGTGCGCGGACGCCAGCC
>NZ_JARUXD010000246.1:0-206 GCF_030433875.1 Curtobacterium sp. PsM8
AGGGGGCTTGCGGCAGTCGCTGTCGTCGCCGCGGTGGTGCGGGCAGACCTCCCACACGTCGAAGGGGCCGACGAGCCCGTCGACGCGGGCGTTCGTCGCGTAGACCTGGTCGCGGGTCGCCAGGCCCGTGGCGCTCGCGGACAGGTTCGTGACGACCCCCACCGCGAGACCCGCCGCGCGGGCCGCCGCGACCCCCGCCCCGGGCC